>NZ_JBJJMO010000001.1:0-197190 GCF_046231935.1 Pseudomonas sp. KCJK9111
TTGCTTTCGCCCTGTCCACCTTACCCGCGTTCGTTTCGGCAGTCGGCGTCACATTGCAAGTGGGGCTGATTGCCATTGTCACGTCGCTCGGCGTGGCATCTCTAAACGCCGCGATTGTGATGTTCCGAGTGCCTGTGCTTCAACCGATGGTGCGGGTGTACGTTGAAATTGCACGGAACACGCCGCTGCTGATCCAACTGTTTTTCATCTACTTCGCCTTGCCCAGCATCGGCTTACGGGTCTCTGGGTTCGCTTCGGCGATCATCGCCATGACCTTTCTCGGTGGCGCCTACCTCACGGAAATTCTACGCGCAGGCATCGACGCCGTGCCTGCCGCCCAGATCGAGGCAGGTCTGGCCATTGGTCTGTCGCGCTGGCAGCTGCTTCGCTACGTCATCCTGCCGCAGGCCGGCATCCTCAGTACACCGGCGCTGTTCGCCAACTTCGTGTTTCTGCTCAAGGAAACCACAGTTGTGTCTGCTGTAGCGGTGCCGGAAATCCTCTACACCACCAAGAACTATATCGCCCTTTACTACAAGACCTACGAAATGCTTGCGGTCATGACGCTGCTCTGCGTTCTGCTGTTCGTCCCGCTATCGCTGCTGCTGCGTATGTTGGAAAGGAGGTTGCAACATGGCCAGTTCGGGCATTGATCTATTGTGGGTGTCCGCGCCACAACTGGCGATCGGCATAGGCCGCACACTAGGAATCTCGTTGCTGGCCATAGTGTTCAGCAGCTTGGGCGGGATGCTCTACGGCGTAGTGCGCAACTTGGGGGTGCGCTGGATCGACGTTGTGCTGATCGTCTACCTGGAGATGTTCAGGGCCATACCGGTGCTGGTCTGGCTTTACCTGTTTTTCTTCGGTATGCCGATCTTTCTGGGGTGGAGTATTTCGGGATTTTGGTGCGCTGTGCTGGTGCTGTCGCTATGGGGCGCTTGCGAAGTGGGTGAGGTGGTCCGTGGCGCGCTACGCTCCCTACCCCGCGGCCAACGTGAGGCGGGCCTGGCGATCGGCCTGAACCTGCCGCAGTTATACGTCAAAGTGCTCCTGCCCCAAGCCTTGCGCAGAATGACGCCCCCGCTGATCAACGTGTTCACGCGGCTGATCAAGACGAGTTCGCTGGCAGTGCTGATTGGCGTGGTGGACGTGATCAAGATCGGACAGCAGATCATCGAGCGTACCTATGAATCGGTGCTGATCTACGGGTTTCTCTTCGCATTCTTCTTTCTGGCCTGTTATCCGCTGTCAGCCGCGTCGCGTGTGCTCGAACGGCGATGGAATCACTCATGACTGCATTGATTGAACTGGCGGGATTCTCCAAGAACTTTGGCAGTAATCCAGTTTTAAACGATATCGACCTGTCCGTTCGTGAGGGTGAAGTAGTGGTGATTCTCGGCCCCAGCGGCTGCGGCAAAAGTACCTTGCTGCGCTGCTTGAATGGCCTCGAACTGGGCCACGCGGGAACATACCGCTTTGCTGGACGCCAATTGCCCGGCAATGGCGGTTGGCGTGCGGTGCGCCAAGAGATAGGCATGGTGTTTCAAAGCTATCACCTGTTCCCGCACATGACCGTGCTTGACAATATTTTGCTAGGCCCTGTCAACGTGCAAAAACGTCCCGTTCACCAAGTGCGCGCCCAGGCCGAAACGCTGCTTGCGCGGGTTGGACTGCTGGACAAGCGCGATGCCTGGCCGCGCGAATTGTCTGGCGGTCAGCAACAACGAATCGCGATTGTTCGTGCCCTGTGCATGCACCCGAAGGTCATGCTGTTCGACGAGGTCACTGCCGCCCTCGACCCGGAAATGGTCAAGGAGGTGCTGGAGGTGATTCTGGACCTTGCCGACAGTGGCATGACGCTTTTGATCGTCACCCATGAAATGGCCTTTGCCCGCGCAGTGGCTGACCGGGTCCTGTTCATGGACGGCGGTCGTATCACTGAACAGAGTACCCCTGAAACATTCTTCAGCTCCCCGCAGACCGCACGCGCGCAGCAGTTTCTGGAGAAGTTTTCCTATGTAGAAAATCTGCCCAAGAGGAATGCATCGTGAAACTAAAAACTGCCCTCGTTTTTCCACTGCTGGCTGTCGGTCTGCTAATCGGCAGCGCCGCTGCCCACGCTGAAGGGTATCTGGATAAGATAAAAGCTCGGGATAAATTGATCGTAGGCGTATTCAGTGACAAGCCCCCCTTCGGTTTTGTCAACGAACAAGGCGATTACGTTGGCTTCGACACGGACCTTGGCCGCCGCTTTGCAAAGGATCTGCTGGGCGATGAAAAAAAGATCGAATTCGTCGTGGTAGAGCCAGCTAGTCGCATTCCGTTTCTGCAAAGCGACAAGGTGGACTTGATCCTGGCCAACATGACCGTGACGCCCGAGCGCGCTCAGGTAGTGGATTTCACCAACCCTAACCTGCGTGTGGCGGTGCAGGCATTGGTACCGGAGAAAAGCACGGTCCAACGCCTGGATGACCTGGCAAGCAAAACCGTCATTGTCACTGCAGGAACAACTGCTGACGTGTGGCTGACGAAAAATCACCCGGACTGGAAGCTGCTCAAGTTCGAGAAAAACTCTGAATCCTTGCAAGCGCTGGCAAATGGTCGCGGTGACGCCTATGCGCAAGACAACCTGGTGCTGTTCGGATGGGCCAAGCAGAATCCGGGCTATCGCCTATTGCCGCAGAAACTAGGCGACGAAGCGCCAATCGCGCCAGCGGTGAAAAAGGGCAATGCCGAGCTGCAACAGTGGGTCAATACCGAACTGGCGAGCCTGGGCAAGGAGAAGTACCTGCTCAAGTTGTATGATCAGTACGTGCGTGCACAACTGGCGGCTGATACCGATCCTGCTGCGGTGATTGTTGAAGGCGGTGACTGGAAGTAAGTCGTTCGAAGGTGGCAGGCTTGCCTGCCGCCTTGAATACCACTGAGCACTCGGCACCACAGCCGACATTACTTGCAGACTGCTTGATTTGGTGGCAATTGACACGACGGCTGTTAAGCCTGCGCGTGGTCCAACACGGTCTGCTGGAAGCCAGCGTCAACCCGCCTACAGGCTTTCATTGACGCCGACGATACCCGGCGATCAATAATGCCATCCCAGGCACCAGCATCCCCACTGCGGTGTAGCCAAAAGCGGCCTGCCCCGATGCGCCCACGGCGGCAAACGCCGCACCCACGGCGAGCAGCGGCATTGCAGCGAAGTAAAATGGTTTGGCTACCTTGCTCATATCGAACCTCCTGTTTGCACTTATCTGTGTAGGGCATCCAAGCTTACATGTACGCGTGTTCCCTAGGGTAGCCATGCTTGCGCACCTGCTTCAAACCAATGTGCAGCTGGCTGGTCAAGTCCACCGAGCTCTCGATTAAACGCTGATCGCCAACCTCATATTTTGGTCGGGCAAGCACTCGAAAGAGCTGATGCTGCGATGTACTTGGCAAAACGCTCAATCCGAGAGGTGGTTTTGGCGGACTCACCCAGTGGGGGTCAGGCTCGAGTTCATTGATTAATCAAAAGACAACCCGTCTACTTCGCGCTGCGCTTGATTCGAAGGGCCAGGATCGCAGTCGATTGGTCAGATAGCCTTTCACGCAGAGCCTAGCTGATCAAATTCACCTTTCTGATCGATGGCTATGCTGCGCGCCCGACCTACCCCCCAGGCCAGGGCTCTGGTCATGAATTCTCCGGGTCGAGCATCGAACGCCTCTTCCAGGATCGGTAAGCCTCCTGAGGCGTAAATGCCTATGAACAATTGAGTGCTGCCTGTGCGCGAGAGACGTACCTGCACATCAATGTAAGTACCGTCGGCCAAGACTTCTTCGTGTACTCGGTGATGGAGATTCACATCAGCCCATCCCCAATAAACGCTGCCGCGGCGCCGCATACCAGCCTCCTCCGACTTAAGTCGTACTCGAATGGTGAACCTAGAAGGTAGCTCTCTGTCTGGATGGCGCAACTTCAAAGCGGTATTACAGGAAAACACCTGACGGCCGGCTCATTTACCCGTACGCGCCCGACACCCCGTACAGCTATAAGCACGCTACTCGCCGGCCCGCTGGCCACAGGTGACCGCAATTCACACCTGGATTATCCAGGCATTCTCAAATTGCCACTGCCCAAGGCTTAGAGGCAGCAAATGAACTGTCGGCCACAGGTTCGTACGTGCCTGTGCTAACTATTTTGAAGAAGAGACACGCGTAACAACCTGAGAAGTTACGTAAAAGTCACGCACATGAAAAAGGCCACCCCTTTCGGAAATGGCCTAAGTCATTGAATATAATGGTCGGGACGGAGTGATTCGAACACTCGACCCCTTGCACCCCATGCAAGTGCGCTACCGGGCTGCGCTACGCCCCGACTGGGCTTTGAAGCATGTTCTCGTTACCGCTGAGAACGATGAAGAAGATACCCTAACCTTTTGATTAATGGAAGCTTTTTTTCAAAAATTTCCACTCATTCTAAAAACCGGTCACTTTTTCAGCACCACCAACACATCTTCCAACTCGACAATCATCTGGCGAATCAGCTGTTTGTACTGGCTCGACTCATCCTTGGCCTCATCACTGGAAAGCCGCAACCGCGCCCCGCCGATGGTGAAGCCTTGATCGTAAAGCAGGGCGCGAATCTGGCGGATCATCAGCACGTCTTGGCGCTGGTAATACCGCCGGTTGCCCCGTCGCTTCACAGGATTGAGCTGATCGAACTCCTGCTCCCAATACCGCAACACGTGCGGTTTTACAGCGCAAAGTTCGCTGACCTCACCAATGGTGAAGTACCGTTTGCCCGGTATGGGGGGCAGTTCGTCGTTATGGCTTGGTTCCAGCATAGGCCTCAACCCGGGCCTTCAACTTCTGCCCTGGACGAAAGGTGACGACGCGCCGTGCGGTGATCGGGATTTCTTCCCCAGTCTTGGGGTTGCGGCCCGGCCGCTGACGTTTATCGCGAAGGTCGAAGTTGCCGAAACCGGACAACTTGACCTGCTCGTTCTCTTCAAGTGCGTGCCGAATTTCTTCGAAAAACAGCTCGACCAGCTCCTTGGCCTCACGCTTGTTAAGCCCCAGCTCCTCGTACAGCCTCTCGGCCATCTCAGCTTTCGTCAGAGCACCCATGCCGTTATTTCCTTAACGTGGTGTTCAACCTTTGTTCGAGCGAGGTGAGGATAGTGTGCAAGGTAGTGTTCACCTCATCGTCGTTAAGAGTGCGCGATGGATGCTGCCAGGTCAAGCCGACTGCCAGGCTTTTTCTATCAGGATCAATGCCTTTACCCTGGTAGACATCAAACAGCCTGAGGTCTGTGAGCCATTCGCCTGCATTGTCACGAATTACGTCAAGCACGTCTTGAGACGCTACATCACGACCTGCGATCAACGCCAGGTCACGACGGGTTTCCGGGAACTTGGACAACTCGCTGAATTTCGGCAACCGGCCTTCGACCACATCGGCCAGCACCAGCTCGAAAACGAAGACCGGGCGGTCCAGGTCCAGGGCTTTTGCAAGCTCTGGATGAAGCGCGCCCAGATAGCCAACGGTCTTACCTTCACGCTGGATTTCGGCGGTCTGACCAGGGTGCAAGGCTGGATGCTTGCCAGCGACGAAGGTGAAGTCGCCCAGCGCACCGGAATAACCCAACAGGGCTTCCACATCGGCCTTCACGTCGAAGAAGTCGATGGTGTCGCGGCCGTTGGCCCAGCCTTCAGGCAAGCGGCTGCCTGTAACGACGCCGGCAATCATCGGTTCCTGTGCCAAGTTGCCCAGTTGGCCAACGAAACGTAGGCCACTTTCGAACAAGCGCACGCGGTCCTGCTGGCGATTGAGGTTGTGCTGTAATGCCTTGACCAGGCCCGGCCACAGGGACGCACGCATGGCCGCCATGTCGCTGGAGATGGGGTTGGCCAGCAACAGTGGCTCTACGCCTGGGCTGAACAACTCGAACAGTTTCGGATCGATGAAGCTGTAGGTAATGGCTTCCTGGTAACCACGAGCAACCAGCAGACGACGCAGGTTTGGCAGCTCGCCACGGGTTTCCGGGCGTGCTTGCGGCGCCAGGCGCGCTTGCGGGTAGCGCACGGGCAGGTTGTTATAACCGTACAGACGCGCAAGCTCTTCGATCAGGTCGACTTCGAGGCTGATATCGAAGCGGTGGCTCGGAACGTTGACCGTCCACTGCCCTGCTCCGTCTGCCTGGGTAGCCAGACCAAGGTTGTTGAGCAACTGCTCGACCTGGGACGGGTCCATTTCCATGCCAAGCATCTGGGCGATGCGATCGGCACGCAAGGTAACCGGGGCAATGCTGGGCAAGTGTTGCTCGCTGACGGCTTCAATAACAGGGCCGGCTTCACCGCCTACCACTTCCAGCAGCAATGCGGTCGCGCGCTCCATGGCCTCGCGGGCCAGCTGGGAATCGACGCCGCGCTCATAACGGTGCGAGGCGTCGGTGTGCAGCCCGTAGGAGCGGGCCTTGCCTGCGACGGAAATCGGCTCGAAGAAAGCGCTTTCCAGGAACAGATCACGGGTTTTAGCGGTGTCGACGCCGCTGTGCTCACCGCCCATGACGCCAGCGATGGCCAGGGCGCGGGTGTGGTCGGCAATGACCAGGGTGTCGGCACGCAGTGCAACTTCCTGGCCGTCGAGCAGCACCAGCTTTTCGCCTTCCTCGGCCATGCGTACGCGAATGCCGCCGTTGATCTCTGCCAAGTCAAAGGCGTGCATGGGTTGGCCGAGTTCGAGCATCACATAGTTGGTGATGTCGACGGCAGCGTCGATGCTGCGCACGTCGCTGCGGCGCAGACGCTCGACCATCCACAGCGGCGTCGGCTTGCTCAGGTCGACATTGCGGATGACCCGCCCCAGGTAACGTGGGCAAGCTGCCGGCGCGTGGACCTCGACTTGGCGCACTTCGTCGTGCGCGGCAGCCACGGCTGGCACCAGCGGGCGGGTGACCGGCACATCGTACAGCGCGCTGACGTCGCGGGCCAGGCCGGCGATCGACAGGCAATCACCGCGGTTGGGCGTAAGCCCGATCTCGATGCTGGCATCATCCAGGCTCAGGTACTGGCGAATGTCTTCGCCTACCGGCGCATCGCTGGCCAGTTCGAGCAGGCCATCGTTTTCTTCACTGATCTGCAGTTCGGCCGCCGAGCAGAGCATGCCGAATGACTCCACACCGCGCAGCTTGGCCTTCTTGATCTTGAAGTCACCAGGCAGTTCGGCGCCGATCATGGCGAAGGGGATCTTGATCCCAGGCCGTGCGTTAGGCGCGCCGCAAACCACCTGGAACGTTTCCTGACCATTGCTGACCTGGCACACACGCAGCTTGTCGGCGTCCGGGTGTTGTTCAGTGGCAAGGATTTCACCCACCACAATACCGCTGAACTGGCCGGCAGCGGGGGTCACGCTGTCGACTTCCAGGCCGGCCATGGACAGGCGGGCCACCAGTTCGTCACGGGAGACTTGCGGGTTTACCCAACCGCGCAGCCACTGTTCACTGAATTTCATGCTGTTCTTCTCCTGAAGGTTGCGTCGATTGGCTTAGCGGAATTGGGCTAAGAACCGCAGGTCGTTGTCGAAGAACAAACGCAGATCGTTGACGCCATAGCGCAGCATGGCCAGGCGCTCAGCACCCATGCCGAAGGCAAAGCCCTGGAATTGCTCAGGATCGATGCCCGACATGCGCAACACGTTCGGGTGCACCATGCCGCAGCCCATTACTTCCAGCCAGCCGGTCTGCTTGCACACGCGGCAGCCATTGCCCGAGCACATGACGCACTGGATATCCACTTCGGCAGACGGCTCGGTGAAGGGGAAGAACGATGGACGGAAACGCACCGCCAGTTCTTTTTCGAAGAACACGCGCAGGAATTCTTCGATGGTGCCCTTGAGGTCGGCGAAATTGATGCCACGGTCGATCAGCAGGCCTTCGACCTGGTGGAACATCGGCGAGTGGGTGATATCCGAATCGCAGCGGTAGACGCGGCCAGGACAGACAATGCGAATAGGTGGCTGGGTAGACTCCATGGTCCGCACCTGCACCGGCGAGGTGTGGGTACGCAGCAACATGTTGGCATTGAAGTAGAAGGTATCGTGCATCGCCCGGGCCGGATGGTGGCCGGGGATGTTGAGCGCTTCGAAGTTGTGATAGTCGTCTTCGACTTCAGGGCCTTCGGCAATGCCGTAGCCAATGTGCGTGAAGAACTGTTCGATGCGTTCGAGTGTACGGGTGATGGGGTGCAGGCCACCGGTGGCCTGGCCACGGCCTGGCAGGGTCACATCAATGCATTCGGCAGCCAGACGAGCGCTGAGCTCGGCTTCTTCGAAAGCTGCCTTGCGTGCGTTCAGCACAACGGTGACGCGCTCTTTGGCGTCATTGATCAGCGCGCCCACTTTGGGCCGCTCCTCGGCTGGCAGGTTGCCCAGGGTCTTCATCACCTGGGTCAGCTCGCCCTTCTTGCCGAGATAGTTGACCCGGATCTGTTCCAGGGCATTGATGTCTTCAGCGCGCTCCACGGCCTCCAGGGCTTGGGAGACCAGCGCATCCAGGTTTTCCATGTACAGACTCCAGATACGAAAATAGGGGAAGAGCTTTGAAGGCTCTTCCCCTATCGATGACGTTCAATGCCCGGCGACGCAGGCGCCGCCGGGTGATTGTCGCGGGTACTTAAGCCAGAACGGCTTTAGCTTTCTCGACAATCGCAGCAAACGCCGCTTTTTCGTTCACTGCCAGATCGGCCAGAACCTTACGGTCGATTTCGATCGAAGCCTTCTTCAGGCCAGCAATCAGACGGCTGTAGGACAGACCGTTGGTGCGGGCACCGGCGTTGATACGAGCGATCCACAGTGCGCGGAACTGACGCTTCTTCTGGCGACGGTCGCGGTAGGCATATTGGCCTGCCTTGATGACCGCTTGCTTGGCAACACGGAATACGCGCGAGCGTGCACCGTAGTAACCTTTAGCCAGTTTCAGAATTTTCTTGTGACGCTTACGGGCGATGACGCCACGCTTAACACGAGCCATGAGTAACTTCCTCTATCTTAACCAGAATTAACGTACGCGCAGCATGCGCTCGACTTTTGCCACGTCGGACGGGTGCAGCAAGCTGGCACCGCGCAGTTGACGCTTACGCTTGGTCGACATTTTGGTCAGGATGTGGCTCTTGAAAGCGTGCTTGTGCTTGAAGCCCGAAGCGGTCTTCAGGAAGCGCTTCGCAGCACCGCTCTTGGTTTTCATTTTTGGCATGTTGGAACTCCGCATTCGATAAAAATTACACAATAATCATCAGGCCTGCCGTGCCCGGGAGATTACTTCTTCTTTTTGGGGGCGATGACCATCATAAGCTGGCGTCCTTCCATCTTAGGATGCTGCTCGACGGAACCGTATTCGATCAGGTCAGCTTCAACCCGCTTCAACAGCTCCATGCCCAGCTCCTGGTGGGCCATCTCACGACCACGGAATCTCAGAGAGATCTTGGCCTTGTCCCCTTCGGTAAGGAAACGTACCAGGTTGCGTAGTTTTACCTGGTAATCCCCTTCTTCCGTCCCTGGACGAAACTTGATTTCTTTAATCTGGATCTGTTTCTGGTTTTTCTTGGCTTCGTTGGCCTGCTTCTTCTTCTCGAAGAGGTGCTTGCCGTAGTCCATCACCTTGCAGACGGGTGGAACCGCGTCTGCAGAGATTTCCACCAGATCCAGCTTCGCTTCTTCAGCGATACGAAGCGCTTCATCAATCGAGACGATGCCAACCTGCTCGCCGTCTGCGCCAATTAACCGAACCTCGCGGGCCGAGATATTCTCGTTGATCGGGGCCTTCGGTACAGCACGTTTATCATTTCTCATTTCACGCTTAATAGTCATTACTCCGTTGTTTGGCGACCACGCCGGGAAACCGCTTGCGTCAGGAGCTCAGCGAACTGGGCGACGGGCATGGAGCCCAGGTCAGCGCCTTCGCGAGTACGCACTGCTACGGTCTGCGTTTCGACTTCGCGGTCCCCTATAACCAAAAGGTACGGGACCTTGAGCAAAGTATGCTCACGGATTTTAAAGCCGATCTTCTCATTTCTCAAGTCCGACTTGGCACGGAAACCGCTACCATTCAGAGTTTTCTCAACCTCAAGGGCGAAATCGGCCTGTTTGTCGGTGATATTCATGATCACCGCCTGGGTTGGCGCCAGCCAGGCAGGGAATACGCCGGCGTAGTGCTCGATCAGCATGCCGATGAAGCGCTCGAACGAACCCAGAATGGCACGGTGCAGCATGACCGGGCGCACGCGGCTGTTGTCTTCGGCAATGTAGCTGGCGTCCAGGCGCTCCGGCAGGTTCGGGTCGTACTGCAGGGTGCCGCACTGCCAGTTACGGCCAAGGCAGTCACGCAGGGTGAACTCGATCTTCGGCCCGTAGAAAGCGCCCTCCCCTGGCTGGTATTCCCACTCCAGGCCAGATTCATTCAGGGCATCGGCCAACGCTCCCTCGGCACGGTCCCACAGCTCTTCGGAGCCAACGCGCTTGGCCGGACGAGTAGACAGCTTCATGGCGATGTCGCTGAAACCAAAGTCCTTGTAGACGTCCAGGGTCAGCTTGATGAAGTCGGCGGCTTCTTTCTTGACCTGTTCTTCGGTACAGAAGATGTGGGCATCGTCCTGTACGAAGCCACGCACACGCATGATGCCGTGCAAGGCGCCAGACGGCTCGTTGCGATGGCACGCGCCAAACTCGGCCAGACGCAGCGGCAGGTCGCGGTAGCTCTTGAGCCCCTGGTTGAAGACCTGCACGTGGCACGGGCAGTTCATCGGCTTGACCGCGTAGTCACGGCTCTCGGACGAGGTGGTGAACATGTTCTCGGCGTAGTTGGACCAGTGGCCGGAACGCTCCCACAGAATACGGTCGACCACTTGCGGGGTCTTGATTTCCTGATAACCGTTCTCGCGCTGAACGTTACGCATGTACTGCTCAAGCACTTGGTAAACAGTCCAGCCATTGGCATGCCAGAACACCATGCCCGGTGCTTCTTCCTGCAGATGGAACAGGTCGAGCTGCTTACCGATCTTGCGATGGTCGCGCTTCTCGGCTTCTTCGATGCGCTGGATGTAGGCCGCCAGCTGCTTCTTGTCGGCCCAGGCGGTGCCGTATACCCGCTGCAACTGTTCGTTCTTGGCATCGCCGCGCCAGTAGGCGCCGGACAGCTTGGTCAGCTTGAATGCCTTGAGGAAGCGGGTGTTGGGCACGTGCGGGCCGCGGCACATGTCCACGTATTCTTCGTGATAGTACAGGCCCATGGCCTGTTCGTTTGGCATGTCCTCGACCAGGCGCAGCTTGTAGTCTTCGCCACGGGCAGTAAACACGTCGATGACTTCGGCGCGCGGGGTCATTTTCTTGATGACGTCGTAGTCAGTATCGATCAGCTGCTGCATGCGCTTCTCGATGGCCGCCAGGTCATCCGGCGTGAAGGGCCGCTCGTAAGCGATGTCGTAGTAGAAGCCTTCGTCGATCACCGGGCCGATCACCATCTTGGCGGTCGGATACAGCTGCTTCACCGCATGGCCAACCAGGTGGGCGCACGAGTGACGAATGATCTCCAGTCCCTCTTCATCTTTGGGGGTGATGATCTGCAGGGTAGCGTCGTTCTGGATCAGGTCGCAGGCGTCGACCAGCTTGCCGTCTACCTTGCCGGCAACGGTGGCCTTGGCCAGACCAGCGCCGATGGATGCGGCGACCTCGGCAACGGACACGGGGTGATCGAACGAACGTTGGCTGCCATCGGGAAGAGTAATGGTGGGCATTGGCGCCTCCTCTCCTAGTGGTGACCCCTACCAAAGGTCACGTGGGTTGGGATGAGCCAGTACAAGATCCGAACCTGCCTTCCGTTGACGGGAAGCCTGCCTCACAGTGGCAGAAGCCTTTGGGCTTGCGGGGACGAACCAGAGTGACTGGAAAGAAAATAGAACTGCAGCGGGGACGTGCTCAGCTGCAAGCCGGGCATGCTAGCACGCAGCCAGAGCCGCGCGCAGGAATATTTGGAAATTGCCACTGATGGTGAACTTCCGCGACAGCTTCCCTATCAGACTTGTGGAAACAACTACTCTTGATGAGAACTGACCCAAGGAGTAATCGGTTATGCGAGTTCCGTCTCTTCTGGCCCTGGCGGCCGCTGGCGCCCTGCTGATGCCAATGGCCGCGAACGCCGGCAACTTCCCTGCCGGCAAGGAAGGTGCCTATATGGCCCAATGCACGCAAGTTGCCGCTGGCCAGGGCGTTGATGCCGCCGCAGCGAAAAAGCACTGCGAATGTGGCGCACAAGCGATCAAGAAGAATTTCTCCGACGCTGAAATTGCTGACCTCGACAGCAAGGATGGCGTGGACGCCAAACTCATGCAAAAGGCGCAAAACGTCGTTAAACAGGCCTGCGCACCTAAAAGCTGATGTTATGTAGCTGCGCGTGTCCGGCGATAAATTGCGCTGGATCAACCTGCCACGAAGGTAAAAAGACGCGACAGCCGCAGAATTAGACTATGATGCACCGGTGCTCCGTAGCTTTGGCCGCATTGCACCACCGAAAATACTAAATGTTCTGGAGATTCACCCATGTCCAATCGCCAAACCGGCACCGTCAAATGGTTCAATGATGAAAAAGGCTTCGGCTTCATCACTCCACAAGGCGGCGGCGACGACCTGTTCGTTCACTTCAAAGCCATCGAATCTGACGGCTTCAAGAGCCTGAAAGAAGGCCAAACTGTTTCCTTCGTCGCCGAGCGCGGCCAGAAGGGCATGCAGGCTGCGCAGGTTCGTCCGGAGTAATTCGGACAGCCGTAAAAAAACCCGCCCCCGTGGCGGGTTTTTTTTGCCTTGGCTTTGACAGCTCAACGCGCACAGGGCACCGATGCCCTCCATACGCGGGGCAAATCTTTAGCCGCAGTTAACGCGTGTCACACGCCCTTGCTCATCGACATTCAAGTTCAGCCGCTCCGAGCGGTATTCCAGGGTGACCACATCGTGGGGTTTGAGTATGCGCGCCATTTGCGAGCCGCTCGCCTTGCGGGCCTGCTCCAGCAGCTCTGCACTACCCATCTTGCCCACTGCAAAATCAGCGCCGCTGGCCTGGCAGCGACCATCATCGCCCGCAGGTGCCTCAGGCACTTGACCGCCACTGGAGTCGCCACCAGTGCTGCAGCCCGCCAGGACAGCAGCCACCGCCAGGGTCGCCAGATAAGCACGGGTACGTAACATGAAGCCTCCTAGATCATTTGGGAACTGCCTGATCCGACAGCCCCACCCTAAATTCGTTGCAAAACTGGCCAAGTCTGCACCATCCCGGCGGCTGATGGGGGAAGACAATCGTGACCGAATTTTACCATTCGGCCCACACGCCGCTTGGTTTGGCCTGCAAAGTCATGATTTACTTTAAGAAGTGAAGGCATAGTGCCTGCTACGAATACCCGGTTTGGTCATTCGTTCTTTCATCCCGCGCCGCAAGCGAGAGCTTTTCATGAGCACCCACAGCATCGATGCCGACATCAAGGTCAAATGGGCCGAGGGCCAGAGCGCCTATAGCCCCAGCACCCCGGAGGAGCTGCTGCTGATCGCCATCGACCTCCTGGTACGTGACCGCGGCGCAGAAGCAGCGCGCGGCTTCATCGACCAGGTTGTCGAACGGTATGCACCACGCCCTGCTACTTCAAACGCGCCAACCGCTCGCTGAGCAGGTCGAACAGCCCCTGAGCATCCCCCTCCTCCACCCACATGACATTGGCCGGTTGCTTGAGCACCCCGTACCAATCAGCCACGGTCTGGCCGAAGGTAGGGCCCTCGCGGGTATCGATTGACATGTGAATGCGCCGGCCGCTGAACTGCTGGGGTTTGAGCAGATAGGCAATGACGCTGGCGTCATGCACCGGGCCGCCGGGCATCCCGTACAACGCCATGTCATGGGTGATATAGGCATTGAGGATATCCACCACACGCTTGCTGGCCTGCGTATTGACGCCAGCCAGTTGCTTGAGCCGTGCTTCGCTGGTCAACAGCTTATGGGTCACATCCAGGGGCAGGTAGGTCAACGGCACGCCACTTGCCAGCACCACAGCGGCCGCGTGCGGGTCGGCATACAGGTTGAACTCGGCCACAGGCGTGATGTTGCCACCGTTAAAGTGAGCCCCGCCCATCACCACCACTTCCTTGATGCCCTGAGCGATCTCCGGGCGCTGTATCAAGGCCAGAGCCAGGTTGGTCTGCGGACCGAGCATGGCCAGGGTCACACTGTGGGGCGGCGCCGCACCTAGGGTGTCGACCAGGTACTGAACAGCGTTGCCGCTCGCCAGAGGCTGCTTGGGTTCATGCACTTCAACCCCGGTGACGCCTTCTTCGCCGTGCACTTGAGCCGCGTAGATCGGGGCGCGCACCAATGGGCGACCCGCACCGGCGTATACCGGAACATCCTCGCGACCAGCCCATTCGCGGGCAAGACGGGCGTTACGTGCGGTCTTCTCCAGGCGCACATTGCCGGCGACTGTCGTGATGGCACGAATTTTCAGCTCATCAGGCGAGGCCATGGCCAGGAACAGCGCAACCAGATCGTCAGCCCCCGGATCGGTGTCGATGATCAGGTCGATAGGTGCCGCTTGTACGGCAGACGCTGCAGCCATGAGGGCGAGTCCTTGAAGCAGGGGTTTTAGCATGACGAGGGCACTCCTGTTGCCAGTGGATATCGAGTAAGGACCGTCGGTGTCAGAAGGTTACACCGGACACCAGGGCGATGTTGCTGTAAGGCTGGCACTCGCCCGTGCGCACCATGGCACGGGCCTTGCGCGACAGCACCTTGAACGCTTCGTGGGGCATGTAGTCACGCTCGCCCAGCGTGTCGCTCAGGCGCTCGATTTCTGCAAACGCCGGCGGCTCCACGGTTTGTATCTCTTCGGCCAGCACGTGCCGCTCGACCTGCAGCTCGCTCAAGACGCACCGCAGCACACTGGCAAAATCAGGCAGCCCTGGGGTGACAGCCAAGTCGATCAGCTCCACGCCGTGCGGTACGGGCAACCCGGCATCGCCGATGATCAGGATGTCGCCATGGCCCATGCTGGCAATGGCCCGGGACAGTGCAATGTTCAGCAGCGGCGTCTTCTTCATGGCAGCAGCTCCGCGAGCCTGGGGATGGAAGGTTGCGCGCCGGCCCGGGTCACCGACACGGCAGCCGCCCGTTGCCCGAAGCGGATTGCCTCGCCCTCCTCCAGGCCCTGCACCAACCCCGCCGCAAAGCCTCCGATGAAGGTGTCCCCTGCGGCGGTGGTGTCCGAGGCTTTTACCACGGGTGCCGGATAATGCTGGTGGCCATCGGGCGTGATCAGCAAGGCACCTTGGGCGCCGAGGGTAATGATCACTTTGCCAGCTCCCAGCGCGAGCAGGCGCGTGCCTGCCAGCAAAGCGCTGGCCTGATCATGCACGGCAACACCGGTCAACGCCTCGGCCTCGCTTTCGTTGGGCGTGAGGTAGTCGACATGGTTGAACCATTCGGCGGGCAACGGCCCTGTTGCTGGCGCTGGGTTGAGTATCACCCGTTTGCCGAGCTGACGGCCTCTGGCCAAGGTCCAGGCCACGGTAGGCAATGGCACTTCAAGTTGGCAGATGATCACCTGCGCCGCCTGCAGCAAGCCGTCGAAGCGCGCTACGGCGTCGGGTACCAGCAACCCATTGCCCCCAGGCACAATGACGATGCAGTTCTGGCTGGCCGCGTCGACGGTGATCATCGCCACCCCCGTGGACACGCCGGCGCAGGTGACCACGCCCTGGCAATCAATGCCTTCCACTTCCAGGGCATTGCGCAATTGCAAGCCGTAGGCGTCGTCGCCGACGCAGCCGATCATTGCCGCGCTGGCGCCCAGCCGCGCGACCGCCACGGCCTGGTTGGCACCCTTGCCTCCGGCAGCGGTGAAGAAGGTATCGCCGGCCAATGTCTCGCCAGGCCGTGGCAGGCGCTGAGCGCGCGCTACCAGGTCCATGTTGAGGCTGCCGACTACCACGACCTTGGCACTCATGCGGTTTCCTTAGCGGTAATCGTTGAACAGGTCCGGGCGCGGCCCGGTGGACTCGCGCAATACGATGCGCGGGGTGACGATGCGCTGCTGCGCTGGGCTATTGCAAGGCTGAGCGATACGCGCCAGCAGCAGCGCCGCAGCGCTCTCGCCAAGCTCGCGGATGGACTGCCCCACAGTGGTCAAGGGTGGGTAGACGTAGCGGCTCAGCTCGATGTCGTCGAAGCCGATGACCGACAGCGCACCCGGCACGTCGATGTGGCGCTCGGCCGCTGCGCGCAATACGCCGAACCCGATCATGTCGTTGCCCGCAAAGATGGCCGTCGGCCGCGTCCCTGCCAGCAGCTCGGCAGCTGCAGCGTGGCCGCCTGGGCTGGTGAAGTCACAATGGCGCACACGCTCAGGGGCCACGGTGACGCCCGCCTCGGCCAAGGCCCGACGAAAACCGCCCAGGCGCATCTGCGTCACCCCGGTTTCTGCTGGCCCACCGATATAGGCGATATCCCGATGGCCAAGCTCCAACAGATGGCGTGTAGCCAGGTAGGCGCCCAGCTCATGATCGATCCGCACCAGGTCGGCATCGACGCCTTCGAGCTCTCGGTCCACGATGACCATGGGTGTGCGCACCTCTGCCAGGCTTTGCAACAAGTCGTCATCCTGCCCTACCGACCCGACCACCAGCCCATCGATGCGCTTTTCCAACAGCACCCGCAGGTAATTACGCTGCTTTTGAGGGTCGTCGTCGGAATTGCACAGGATCACGCAATAGCCATTGCGCTCGCACGCGTCTTCAATGCCGCGGGCCAGCTCGGCGAAATAGGGGTTGACGCTATTGGGCACGAGCAAGCCGATGGTGGCCGTGCTGCGTGCCTTCAGCGACCGCGCGACGGCGCTTGGCACGTAGTCAAGCTCCCGTATGGCGGCCTCGACTTTGAGCCGAACAGGCTCGCTCACCGGACGCGTTTTGTTCAACACGTGGGACACGGTGGTGTAAGAAATCCCTGCCAGGGCCGCGACGTCTTTGATGGTTGCCATGGTTCAGTTCCGCCGGGCTGCGCGCCGGCTGCGATAAGTGTCGAGCACCACGGCAATGACGATCACAGCGCCGGTAATGATGCGTTTGGTTGGCTCGCTGGCACCGATCTGCGCAAGGCCCGCTGCCAGCACGGAAATGATGAGCACGCCAAAAAAGGTGCTGATGACCGAGCCACGCCCACCCATCAGGCTGGTACCGCCGATCACGACGGCGGCAATCACCTGCAACTCCAGGCCGGAGCCCGCATTGGGGTCGGCCGCCTCCAGGCGCGACACCTGAAACAACGCAGCCAGGCCAGCCAGCAGCCCCATCAGGGCGAAGACCAGTACCTTGTAGGGGCGCGGGTCGATACCGGCCAGGCGCACGGCTTCTTCATTGGTGCCGATCCCGATCAGGTAGCGCCCGAATACGGTACGGGTGAGCACCAGGTGAGCGATCACGATCACCAGCAAGGCGATGATGAACGCGGGTGATATACCAAAGGCTATCGGGTTGGAGAACCAGGCATAGGCATCGCCGATGTAGGCCGTGCGCGAATCGGTGAACTGATAGGCCAGGCCGCGGGCCATTTCCAGCACACCCAACGAGACGATGAACGAAGGGATGCGCCAGGCCACGGTGACGACGCCGGTAACGCTGCCAGCCAATGCGGCCACCGCCATGCCCAGCAGTGCAGCCGGCACGATGCTCCAGCCCCAGCCAAGAATCGCCACGCTGACCGTCGATGCGGCCAGGGCCAGCACCGAACCGACCGACAGGTCGATGCCGCCGATGATCAGCACGAACGTCATGCCCACGGCCAATACCATCAAGTCAGGTATCTGGTTGGCCAGGGTACTGAACGTACCGTATGACCAGAAATGGCTGCTCAGCATCGAGAACAGCACGATCATCGCCAGCAAGGCGCCGGCCAGCCCCAGGTAAGTACCAAGGCCCAAGTAGGTGCCGCTGCGGCGTGCCGGGGCAGCGCTTTGGTTTTCGAGCGGTGTGGTTTTCATGCGTCCATCCTGGGGGCTGCAGGGTGCAGCAGTGCGTCACGTTTCTGATAGCCGGCGAAGGCTGCCGCCAGCAACTGGTCCTGGGTCCAGTGGTCACGTTCGAAGGTGTCGATCAACCGACCGGCAGACAAGACCGCAATGCGGTCGCAGATCAGCATCAACTCGCGCAGATCGCTGGAGACCACGACCAGGGCCTTGCCCTGCCGAGCGAGTTCGGCGAGCAAACCGTAGATGTCGAACTTGGCACCGACATCGATGCCGCGCGTCGGCTCGTCGAACAGCAAGACCTGGCAATCGCGCTCGAGCCAGCGGCCGATCACCACCTTCTGCTGATTACCACCAGACAGCTCGCCGACCACCTGATCAGCGCCGGCACTGCGAATGCGCATGGCCTGTATTTGCCGCTCGGCCAAGTCGCGTTCGGCTTGGCGGTTCAGGACGCCAGCCCGCGACACCGCACCCAGGTTGCCCAAGGCGATGTTGGCGCTGATCGACTGGCTCAACAGCAGGCCTTCGCCTTTGCGATCTTCGGTGATCAGGGCAATACCCGCGTTGACGGCGGACTTTGGCGAATCGATGGTGACCGGCAGCGGCGGCTGGCCCAGGGCAATGCTACCGCTGTCGGCGCGGTCGGCGCCGTAGATCAACCGCAGAAGCTCGGTACGGCCCGCGCCGATCAGCCCGGAGATACCGAAGATCTCCCCAGCACGGACTTCAAAGGACACCTCCCGCACCTTCTCGCCCCGGCTGAGCTTGTCCACCCTGAGCAGTGGACCACCTAACGAGCGGCGACCCAGGTCGATGTGTTCGCCCAGTTCACGCCCAACCATCAGGTTGACCAACTCGGCGCTGCTGTAGCGCTGGATCGGTTCGTCGCATACCAGCCTGCCATCGCGCAGCACGACGATACGCTGAGCGACGCGCTGCAGTTCTTCGAGCCGATGGGAGATATAGACGATAGCCACCCCCCGGGCGCGCAAGCGCTCGATCTGGGTGAACAGCAATTCCACCTCGCGCGCGGTCAGCATGGCGGTGGGCTCATCGAAGATCAGCACGTGGCAATCTCCGATCAGGTTGCGGGCAATCTCGACCATTTGCTGGTGACCGATGCCCAACTCTGCGACCGGGGTATCGGGGTCAATGGCCTCCAGCCCCACCTGGGCCATGGCATCGACGGCCATCTGGCGCAGGCGCTTCTGGCTGATCCAGCCGAGGCAGCTGGGCAGGTTGTCCAGAAACAGGTTTTCTGCCACGGTCAGGGTGGGCAACAGGTTCAGTTCCTGCATCACCATGCGCACGCCGAGGCGCTCGGCCTCGCGACGACTGGCCGGCGCATAGGCCTGCCCGCGGTAGAGCATGTGCCCGGCAGTGGGGGTTTCCAGGCCGCTGATCAACTTGGACAAGGTGCTCTTGCCAGCGCCGTTTTCGCCGGTCAAGGCCAGCACCTCGCCGGCACGCAGCTCCAGGCACACCTCGCCCAGCACTGGCTGGGCGTACGTCTTGCCGAGGCCGCGGGCAGCCAGGACCATGTCAAGGGCCGATGCGGACATCGCCGTGTCTCCTGGCAGCATCAAGGTTGCTTCGTGATCAGTTCGACCGGGGTCTGGATGACGTTATCGGCATCCACATCCGGTTTCTCGCCCTTGACCATTTTCAGCGCGGCCTGGATACCGAAAACGGCTTGCTGACTGGCTGCCTGATCAAGCGTGGCCAGTACGCGGCCGTCGGCAATCATGGGCTTGATGGCATTGATGTTATCGTAACCGACCACCTGCACCTGGCCAGCCTTGCCAGCCGCGCGCACCGCCGAGACCGCACCCAGGGCCATGCTGTCGTTGCCTGCCAGCAATGCCTTGAGATCAGGGTATTCGTTGAGCATGGACGCGGCGACGGCATTGCCTCTGTCGATTTCCCAATTGCCGCTCTGCGTGGAGACGATCTTGATCTGTGCAGCGTCCATCGCATCCTTGAAGCCTGCGGTACGCTGCTGGGCATTGGTCGTGGTCGGCACGCCTTCGATGATGCCCACCTGATCGCCCGCCTTGAGTTTTTCCGTGGCCAAGTATTCGCCCACCAGGCGCGCGCCCTTGCGGTTGTCAGGGCCTACGAAGGGTACGCTGATGCCTTTGCTCTTGAGCAGCTCGGGGTCAAGTCGGTTGTCGATGTTGATTACCACCACACCCTTGTCCATCGCTTTTTTCACAGCTGAGACCAAGGCTTTGGAGTCTGCCGGCGCGATCACCAGCGCCTTGGCACCGGCGTTGACCATCTGCTCGACGATGCGGATCTGCTCGCCTGTGTCGGTCTCGTTCTTGATGCCGTTGGCAACCAGGTCGAATTCGCCTGCGTGGGTTTGCTGGTAGGCCTTGGCACCGTCTTCCATGGTGCGGAAAAACTCATTGGCCAATGATTTCATGACCAACGCCACCTTGGGCTTGTCTTCGGCATGAGCCGCCGAAAATGGCATGGCGATGGACAAGGACGAAAGAACAGCGACGGCCAGCAAGCGGCCTGGGAACGGCAGTTTCATGGGCGATGACTCCGAATCTTGTTTTTTTATCGGAAAGCAAACGTTTGCGCTGAGTAACTATGCGAACGCGCCAAGCGTTTGTCAAATACCTACAGCTGAAACCCGAGCGAGATTATCCGTAAATTTCCGGATAACCGAATACGTTTTCCTACCAATATTCGGGTTTTCGGATGAAATACTTCCGGCCCTGATTGCGCACGTCATTCGACGCCTCCAACAAGACGTCACCCTCATCAACGCACGCGGCAGGAATGAACCTGCCCGAACGCTCTGTCACCAGCTGTTACAGAGGCTATCGGCGATCTGGTACGGAACATGCCTTAGCGACTGCGCGACGCACTAAAAACCATCTCATTAGGAAGAGAGCACAAAAACGATGAATGCCGCACTGAAATCCTTTGCCCCCAGCGCACTCGCCCTGCTGCTGATCCTGCCCGCTACGGTTTCGGCCGATCAAGCCAAGACCCAGCAAAAGCTCGCCAACGTGGTCATCCTGGCAACCGGCGGCACGATTGCCGGGGCCGGTGCCAGCGCCGCCAATAGCGCTACTTACCAGGCCGCCAAGTTGGGCGTCGACAAATTGATCGCCGGCGTGCCTGAACTGGCAGAGCTGGCCAACGTGCGTGGCGAACAGGTCATGCAGATCGCCTCCGAGAGCATCTCTAACGACGATCTGCTCAAGCTGGGCAAGCGGGTGGCTGAGCTGGCCGACAGCAAGGACGTGGATGGCATCGTCATCACCCACGGTACCGATACCCTGGAAGAAACCGCCTACTTCCTGAACCTGGTCGAGAAAACCGACAAGCCTATCGTGGTCGTCGGCTCCATGCGCCCCGGCACCGCCATGTCGGCAGACGGCATGCTCAACCTGTACAACGCCGTCGCCGTCGCCAGCGACAAGCAGTCGCGTGGCAAGGGCGTGCTGGTGACGCTCAATGATGAAATCCAGTCGGGCCGTGACGTCAGCAAGTCCGTGAACATCAAGACCGAGGCCTTCAAAAGCGCTTGGGGCCCGATGGGCATGGTTGTGGAAGGCAAGTCCTACTGGTTCCGCCTGCCAGCCAAGCGCCACACCCTGGATTCGGAATTCGACATCAAGCAGATCAGCAGCCTGCCTCAGGTGGACATTGCCTATGGCTACGGGAACGTGACCGATACCGCCTACAAGGCCTTGGCACAGAACGGCGCCAAGGCGCTGATCCACGCAGGTACCGGCAACGGTTCGGTATCCTCGCGCGTGGTGCCTGCACTGCAGGAGCTGCGCAAGAACGGCGTGCAGATCATTCGCTCTTCCCACGTCAACCAGGGCGGTTTCGTGCTGCGCAACGCCGAGCAGCCTGACGACAAGAACGATTGGGTAGTGGCCCATGACCTGAACCCGCAGAAAGCGCGCATCCTGGCCATGGTCGCCATGACCAAGACCCAGGACAGCAAGGAGCTGCAGCGGATTTTCTGGGAATATTGATCCCATCAACGCTGAAGCCGATCATCGGCTTCAGCGTTACCAGGCACCCTATCTGAACTGATATTCCAAGCCAGCACCGGCGTACCATGAACGCCCCGGGGCTGCCTCGTAATAGCGTTTGTTGCTGTCACCGACAATCACCGAACCCACGTATTGACGGTCGAACAGGTTGTCCAGGCGCACCAGCTGATGGAACGTCCAAGGGCCGACCTGTTGCTCGAAGCGCGTGCGCCAGTTGAACACAGCATAGGCGGGCGCAGCTTTCTGCTGGTTGCTGTCCTCAACGAACACCTTGCTGCGGTACTGCCCCTCGAACCCCATGCTGACCGACGTGGTGGGTTTCCACACCACTTCTGCATACAGGTTGTCTCGCGGCACACCCGGCAAGCGGTTGCCACTGTCGATGACTTGTCCGCCTTGCTTGAAGTCGTCGGCATAGCGAGCGTCGGTATGGGTGTACACCCAAGTGGTCTGCCAGCGCTCGGCAAGGTCGCTCTGCAAGCTGGCTTCGAAACCACGGCGCACGGTCTGCCCGGCATTGTGGTAACTGGTGCGACCGTAGGTGGCATTATCGACCACGATTTCGTTATCCGTACGGATCTCGAACAGGGCTGCGTTCAGCCGTGTGGCGGCGCCCAGGCGATATTTCACCCCTAGCTCATATTGCTTGCTGGTGGCAGGTTCCAGCCCGAAGTTGAAGCTTTCCTGCAAGCCTGGCGCATAGGCCATTTCGGCCTGTGTAGGCGTTTCGAAGCCCTTTCCTAGGCTGGCGTAGCCACGCAGATCAGGCGTGAAGGCATACATCACAGACAGCGTCGGGTTGGCCTGCTGATAGCGCTTGGCACCGCTGGCGTCACCGTTTTCCAGGTAGTGGTCATCGACCTTCATCTTCATGGTGCTGTAGCGCACGCCCAGCTCGCTGGTCCAATTGGCAATTTCCCAGTGCGCCTGCACATACGGGTCCAGGCTGGTAGCAATGTCTTTCTCGTCGCGCTTGAGCTCGCCCTTGACCCCAAGCTGCTCGCCACGGAAGTTCTGGTAGCCCCTGCGGTCATCCGTACTCTGGTCGTAGTCGGCACCCACGGTGAACGTGAAATGCCCAGGCACGGCCAGTACTGGCTGAATCCAGCGCAGCGTACCGCCGTGAAACTCGCGGTCAAAATCGACCACACCGCCACCGCGCTGACTATTGGAAGCGACCTGCCGAGGAATCGACAGGTACTGCACCACGCTCCGGCGCCCCGCGTAGAGATTGAACTGAAGGGTAGCGTCGCCAACGTAGCGCTCGTAGTTCATGCCCACCTGTTGGTGGTCGATACTCTTGCGCGTGTTGTAGGCCCTTGCGCCATCAGCGACCGAACGTGGGTCGTGCTTGTAGCTGGACCAAAGCTGACCCAGCGGGTCTTGCGTGTTGTTCTGTTCCAGGCTGCTGTAAATCAGCGCCAGGCGTGAATCGGCGTCCGGCTTGATGTGCACCTTGGCGAACGTCTGGTCGCGCTTGGCCGCGCTATGGTCACGGTAACCATCGGTGTCCATACGCGAAGCATCCAGCACGAATCCGCCGATCTCGTTGCCCCCCTGCGCCGACAAGTGATGTTTGCTAAAGCCATCGCTGCCAAATGTTGTTTCGGCACCAAGGCGAGCCGGCCCTTCCCCATCACGGCTGAACATTTGGATGACACCGCCAGCGTTGCTGCCATACAGCGTAGCGGCCGGGCCGCGCAATACCTCGATGCGGTCGGCCACATCCAGGTTCAGCGTGGCTGCCTGACCCTGTCCGTCCGGGGTGCTGGCGGGGATACCATCGCTGAGCAGCTTGATGCCGCGTACGCCAAATGCAGAGCGAGCACCAAAGCCACGTGATGATATCTGCAGGTCCTGGGCATAGTTCTGGCGATTCTGTACCACCAGGCCAGGGACCTTGGTCAGGACCTCTGACAAGTTGACGCCAAGTTGGCCATTCGTGCCATTGGACAGGTCGACCGTGTCCACCGAAAACGGCAGGTCGAAGCTGCTGGTAGGGGCGTAGGCGCCGGTGACGACCATCGGATCGATAACGATCGCGGTCGACGGGTCGGCCCAGGCCTCAGTGTGAGCAGTAAAACCACCGACAAACAGCAAAGCGAGGTGTGTGGAAGAGGTAACGCGTAAGACCAATCGATACATGAGCAATTTCCGGAAAGTGCCGCTATTACAGCAGACCTTGGCCTGGATCGCGAACATGACGAGGACGAGCCGCAGAACTTTCCCTTCAAGCTGTTGCGAAATCCCTTACAGTAAAATACTGTACGTGCATACAGCAAAACAAGGAAATGCCTGTGTCTACCTCCTCGCCCTCACCTGCCAGCTACCAACAATTGGGCATGCGCATCCAGAAAATCATCAACAACCCCATTGCCCAGCGCAGCCGGGCGGCTTTGATCTTTCGCCTGGAACAGGAAACACCGGAAGACTGGGACACGTTGCTGGCCGAGATTGCCGAAAATGACAATGTCACCCTCGCCCACCGTGACGATGGCGGCGTGCAGATTTTCTGGACTGTGCCCAAGGAAGACTGACCGCGCATGAGAGTTTCGCTTATTGCAGCTGCCTGCCTGCTGATGGCTCCGCTTGCCCATGCCGATGCGCCCCGCACGTTCCAGGAGGCAAAGAAGGTCGCCAGGCAACTCTACGCTCCACAATCCACCGAGTTCTATTGCGGTTGCAAATACAACGGCAACAAAGTCGATATGGCTTCATGTGGGTATGCACCACGCAAGAATGCCCAACGCGCTTCACGCATCGAGTGGGAACACATCGTGCCGGCCTGGCAAATCGGCCATCTGCGCCAGTGCTGGCAGAGCGGTGGTCGCAAGGCCTGCTCGCAGCACGACGAGGTATACAAACGCGCCGAAGCCGATCTGCACAACCTGGTGCCAAGCGTGGGAGAGGTCAACGGCGACCGCAGCAACTACAGCTTCGGCTGGCTGCCAGAGCAACGCGGGCAATACGGCAAGTGCCTTACCCAAGTGGACTTCAAGGCCAGAAAGGTCATGCCGCGGCCTTCGATCCGCGGCATGATTGCACGCACCTACTTCTATATGAGCAAGCAATACAACTTGCGCCTCTCCAGGCAGGACCGTCAGCTATTCGAGGCGTGGAACAAGACGTATCCGCCGCAGCCCTGGGAATATCAACGCAACCAGCGGGTTGGGTGCCTGATGGGGCGCGGCAATGAGTTCGTGGGACCGGTCGACCTCAAGGCGTGTAGCTGATCGACCGGCTACGAGCGCTTAGCGGGCTACGCCGTGCTGGATGACCACTGAATCGGTGCCAAGCTTGGCCATGACTTCATCGCGACGGGCCTGCGCCTGCTCCCGGGTCGGAAATGGCCCCAGCAGGACCACAGGCTTGCCGTCCCGGTACTCCACCGAAGACGGTATGCCCTTCTCGATCAGACGCGCGGTCATGTCGCTGAGCGCACCCATGTTGGCGCCCTGGATGACTTCGACGTCCCAGCCCTCAGGCGCGGGCTCACCTTCGAGCGCCTGCGCACGGCGCTGCAATTCGGCGCCCCCGCACAGCTCCCGGATACGCAGGTTATTGCCATTGTCGTCGACAATGATTTCGTACTGACCGTCGCGTTTGATGGCCACATAACTGCGGTAGGCCTGGTATTGGCCGGTATCGTCCTTGCCACGCACCTGACCGCAGATCGTACCCTGGGTATCGATGCGCACGTTACCGAACTTGGCGGTCTTGGGATTTTGCAGGTGTTCGGCCACACGCTTGTGCACGCCCTCCACCTCGTTGTCACACCCCGCCAGGGCCAGGACTGCCATTACCACCGCCAGTTTGCGCACGCGTCTACCTCCAGGTTGGAAGAGGCGGATTCTACCACGCGAGGCCGTGAACCGGACTGCGGCCAAAGGTTACACGCTGATTCAAGCAGACATGCAAAAAGGGCGACCATTTCTGATCGCCCTTTCTGGGATTTGGTAGGCACAATTGGACTCGAACCAACGACCCCCACCATGTCAAGGTGGTGCTCTAACCAACTGAGCTATGTGCCTGTCGTGTGGTGCGCATATTAGAGATCTGCTGAGCACCTGTAAAGCTTTTTTTCGATATAAATCATAAACTTTCGAACACGGCTCGGACGGGAGCCATGCCAAACTTTCCCACGCCAAACGCAAGAAGGGTGACCCTTTCGGATCACCCTTCTTTAATTTGGTAGGCACAATTGGACTCGAACCAACGACCCCCACCATGTCAAGGTGGTGCTCTAACCAACTGAGCTATGTGCCTGTCGTGGTGCGCATTCTACGTAATTACAAAAGCGTGTCAACAGTTTTTTTTGCGCTAACTCACTGAATTGCAAACTCTTTATAAAGAAGCGTCAGACGCAGGCGGTGTTCACGATTTTCAGCGGATGACTAGCGGGGGTTTATTATTATTGATAGCATCGCTACATTCGTTAAAAATATAAAACACGAGGTTCTGCAGCATGGCTAACACCCCCTACCCCCAGTCCTACTACGCCGCCTCGGCCAACCCGGTGCCGCCACGTCCGGCGCTGCAGGGTGAGGTGCAAACCGATGTCTGCATCATTGGCGCGGGCTACACCGGCTTGTCCAGCGCCCTGTTCCTTCTAGAAAACGGCTTCAAGGTCAGCGTCGTCGAAGCGGCCAAGGTTGGCTTCGGCGCCTCGGGCCGCAACGGTGGCCAGATCGTCAACAGCTATAGCCGCGACATCGATGTCATCGAGCGCACCGTGGGTGCCCGCCAGGCGCAGCTGCTGGGCGAAATGGCCTTCGAGGGCGGGCGCATCATCCGCGAGCGGGTGGCCAAGTACAACATCCAGTGCGACCTGAAGGATGGTGGCGTTTTCGCTGCACTGACCAGCAAACAGATGGGTCACCTGGAATCGCAAAAGCGCCTATGGGAACGTTTCGGCCACAACCAGCTGGAGCTGATGGATCAACAGCGCATCCGCGAAGTGGTGGCCTGCGACAACTATATCGGCGGCATGCTCGACATGAGCGGCGGTCATATCCATCCGCTCAACCTGGCCCTCGGCGAAGCTGCTGCCGTCGAATCGCTGGGTGGTACCATCTATGAGCAAACCCCGGCCGTGCGCATCGAGCGTGGCGCGAACCCGGTCGTGCATACCCCACAGGGCAAAGTGCGCGCCAAGTTCATCATCGTGGCGGGCAACGCCTACCTGGGCAACCTGGTCCCAGAGCTTGCCGCCAAGTCCATGCCCTGCGGTACGCAGGTCATCACGACCGAACCCTTGGGCGATGAACTGGCGCACACCTTGCTGCCGCAGGACTACTGCGTCGAAGACTGCAACTACCTGCTCGACTACTATCGCCTGACCAGTGACAAGCGCCTTATCTTTGGCGGCGGCGTGGTATATGGGGCACGGGACCCGGCCAACATCGAGGCGATCATCCGTCCGAAGATGCTCAAGGCCTTCCCGCAGCTGAAAAACGTCAAGATCGATTACGCCTGGACCGGCAACTTCCTGCTGACGTTGTCGCGCCTGCCACAAGTAGGCCGGATCGGTGACAACATCTATTACTCCCAGGGGTGTTCGGGCCACGGGGTCACCTATACCCACCTGGCAGGCAAAGTCCTGGCCGAGGCGATGCGTGGCCAGGCGGAGCGGTTCGATGCCTTCGCCGGGCTGCCCCACTACCCGTTCCCGGGCGGTCAGATGCTGCGCGTGCCTTTCAGTGCCTTGGGCGCTTGGTACTACAGCCTGCGTGACCGCCTGGGCTTCTGAGCTAAGGCATGGCAGCCCGTAAAGGGCTGCCACTTGGCGTGATGCTGTTCATTCGAGATCGCTGGGCCGCAGCCGCTCCGGCGCCCCGTCAAGGCCGCTCTTACAGTGACCGCGTGACCCTTGAGGCGAGCGGTCTCACTTGATGCTGTCCAGGGCCTGCCTGGCCGCTAATTCCTGACCCGCACGCGCCAGTTCGTCAGCGGCCTGCAGCCAGCGCTGACGATCGACGTTCGCCGGCAACTGCCCCGGCGACTGCACCAGGATTGCCCAGCGCCCCTCCTTCGCCCAGGCAGAGGCGAAATCGTCGAATGCCATCACCAGGCGGCGTTGCATGCCTGCACGCATCAGCACGCGCTGTTTGTATCGGTCATACCCTATCAAGACCGCATACCTGGGTTCGCTCCACCATGCCGAACCGTCCTGATAGCGAACCAGCACCGGGTTTCCAGCGGCAACCTGCGTCAACAAGGCATCGAGCCGCTTGTCCAAGGGGTACACCACCCTCCCGTAGTCCCGCGCAACGCGCGCAATGCTGGTATCGAGGCTGTCGAGGCCCATGGGCAGGTTCAGCGGCTGATCGAGCAACCCTGGCGTGATGGGCGCACCTTGCTGCGACAGGACCGCGGCCAATGCCATGGCTGCGCTGTGGTTGGCGTTACCGCGGTAGAACGGAACGCTGCTGAGCTCCACCCGCTGGGGCAGGCCCTGGAGTGCGGTAGAGGGTGTCCCGGCACAACCTGCCAAGGTGACACCCAACCAACACGCCAGGATGAGCTGACGAACGGCCTTGGTCGGCGACGACGAGGTGAAAGTGGGCATGGGTACTCGCTTGCTCAAACGCAGGGCAGGCAGCGCCCTGCTGTGTTCGCGATGATAGGTCCCACAACGGCGGCGGTACAGTCCGACAGGGTATGTTGACGAATCAGCTCGGCGCCGCAGGCGTTATTCGATGGAACGTACCGATGCAGGGGCTACACTAATCAAGTGTCTGGAAGGCAATCGCTGGCGTATCAAGCGCTCGCCGTAGAGATGGAGGCACGAATGAATATGACCTTGGCAATCATCATGTTGGTGTGCATGTGGCTCAGCGTTGCGGCAGCCATGCTCTGGGGCGTACTGCGCATCGCACGGCGGCACGCTCAACCCGTTGCGCAAACACAGCCACGCCCTCAACCCGCCCCTGCACGGCGTGCTCCACGCGCAGCAGCGGCGCACTGAACCCACCTGAAGCATGCAGCGAATGGGGCGCCATGCGCCCCGCCTGCTGTCATCCTTGCTTGGCCTCACGCTTGAGGCGTGCCCGACGCGCCAGAATATTCAGAATCTCGATAGCGGTCGAGAATGCCATGGCCGCATACACATAGCCTTTGGGCACGTGGGCGCCGAACCCCTCGGCGATCAATGTCATGCCGATCATGATCAGGAAACCTAGCGCCAGCATGACAACGGTAGGGTTGTCGTTGATGAAGTTGGCCAACGGATCGGCCGCCACCATCATCACGATCACGGCGGTAATCACTGCGATGATCATGATCGGCAAATGTTCGGTCATGCCTACGGCAGTGATAATGCTGTCTACCGAGAACACGATATCGAGCAACAGAATCTGGAAAATCGCTGCGGCAAAGCCCAAGGTGACGGTAGAAGAAGCCTTGGACTCTTCCTTGGCACCGTGTGGGTCGACGTTCTCGTGAATTTCCTTGGTGGCCTTCCACAGCAGGAACAGGCCGCCGGCAATCAGGATCACATCCTTCCAGGAGAAGGCGTTGCCAAACACCTCGAACACAGGGTCGGTCAGTTGCACGATCCAGGCAACGGTGCTCAGCAGTGCCAGACGCATCACCAGTGCCATGCTGATGCCGATGCGACGTGCCTTGGAGCGATACGCAACGGGCAGCTTGTTGGTCAGGATGGAGATGAAGATCAGGTTGTCGATACCCAGTACTACTTCCATGGCCACCAGCGTGGCAAGCGCCACCCAGGCTGTGGGGCTAGCGGCAAGTTCCAGCAAATATTCCATTGTTCACATCCTGTCACGCGGGTTGGGGATCAAATGTCCTGGGTTTTGGAGGCGGTGTCATCTTGCTCGGGCTCTTGCTTCTCGGGCCCCAGCGCGTCGCTCAAGGCCTGCTGGGCAGCCTGATTGGTCTGCTCGATAACCTGCTGGGCCGACTTCGCTGCCTGGTCAAGCACCTGCTGCGCAGACTTCTCAGCCTGATCACAGCCGGCCAGTACTATCAGCGTCATGCCCATGACCAGCGCAGTACCCATTGATTTGAAATACAGCATAGGCGCCTCCGGAATGATGTGCGCAGGCTCGTATCAGCCTGAATGAAATGGATTCTAGTCGGCGCAACACTTCTGTAAAATTCGTATTTTCAAGCGATATACTTCGGTTTTTTCGAATTGGCCTTTGCGCTCATGCTTAACTATCGCCAGCTTCACTACTTCTGGGTGGTAGCCCGAACCGGCAGCATCGTTCGCGCCAGCGAGCAATTGAACTTGACGCCACAGACCATCAGCGGGCAGATCACGCTGCTGGAACAGGCTTATGGCGTCGAGTTATTCCAGCGGGTTGGTCGGCAATTGGAATTGACTGAAACCGGACGCCAGGCGCTCACGTACGCCGAGCAGATGTTCCAGCTAGGGGGAGAGCTTGAAGCCATGCTGCGTGCCGGCCCCCAGGAGCAGATCCTGTTCCGGGTCGGGGTGGCTGACGTGGTGCCCAAATCCATTGTCTATCGATTATTGGCACCGACCATGGAGCTTGAGAATGTGCTGCGCATCAACTGCCGTGAGGACAAGCTGGAGCGGCTTTTGGCCGACCTTGCCATTCAGCGGCTGGACCTGGTCATTTCAGACAGCCCGATGCCGCCGCACCTGGACATCAAAGGTTATAGCCAGAAACTGGGCGAATGTGGCCTGAGCTTTTTTGCCACCCCAGCATTAGCCGCTCGGCATGCCGGTCCGTTTCCTGAATGCCTGCACGATGCGCCGCTGCTCATACCCGGGCAGGAAACCGTACTGCGCAGCCGCCTTCTGCGCTGGCTCGGTGAGCAACACATTCAACCGCGAATCGTCGGGGAGTTCGACGACAGTGCCCTGATGCAGGCGTTCGGGCAGTCTGGCAGTGGCATCTTCGTGGCGCCCAGCGTGATTGCCGAAGAAGTGTGTCGCCAATATGGCGTACAACTGATCGGGCAAACCGAGGCCGTGAACGAGTCCTTCTACGCCATTTCAGTCGAGCGCAAGGTCAAGCATCCTGGCATCGTTGCCATCACCGAAGGGGCACGACGCGAACTGTTCAACTGGTAGCGTTTCCTGACAACGGCCAGCAAGTGCCTGGCCAAGGTCTATGGTAAAGTCCAGCCCTTTTCAGATTTCGGGACCTCGCTGCGCATGACACCGCTCCTTCGCCTTCTCAACCGCACCGGCCTGGTGACGCAAATCGTGATCGGTCTGGTGGCAGGTATCGCCCTTGCCCTGATCGCGCCAGCCGTCGCCCGCGACCTGGGCTTTTTCGGTACGGTGTTCGTCAGTGCCTTGAAGGCGGTGGCACCCGTGCTGGTATTCATCCTGGTCATGGCATCGATTGCCAATCATCGACACGGACAGGAAACCCACATCCGTCCCATCTTGTGGCTGTACTTGCTCGGCACGTTCGCCTCGGCTGTCGTGGCGGTGGTTGCCAGCATGGTGTTTCCTTCGCACCTGGTACTGAACACAGCCGATGCCACCCTAAGTGCACCGGGCGGCATCAGCGAGGTGTTGAAGAACCTGCTGCTCAGTGCGGTCGACAACCCGATCAACGCGCTGCTCAACGCTAATTTCATCGGCGTACTGACCTGGGCGATCGGCCTGGGCATCGCATTGCGCCGCGCCGGTGACACCACCCGCAAGGTGGTCGACGACCTGTCCAATGGCGTTACGCTGATCGTGCGCATTGTCATTCGCTTTGCGCCACTGGGCATCTTCGGCCTGGTCACCGCCACCTTGGCTCAGTCCGGGCTGAAAGCGATGCTGGGGTACCTGCACCTGCTGGCGGTGCTGATCGGGTGCATGCTGTTCGTCGCCCTGGTCATGAACCCGCTGATCGTGTTCTGGAAAACCCGTCGCAATCCCTACCCGCTCACCCTGCTGTGTCTACGCGAAAGCGGTATTACTGCATTTTTCACCCGCAGTTCGGCAGCCAATATCCCTGTGAACATGGCGTTGTCCGAACGGCTTGGGCTGCATGAGGATACTTATTCGGTATCCATTCCGCTGGGGGCCACGATCAACATGGCCGGCGCTGCAATCACCATCACCGTATTGACGCTGGCGGCGGTGCACACTTTGGGCATTCCCTTGGATCTCCCCACGGCCGTGTTGCTCAGTGTGGTAGCGGCGGTCTGTGCTTGCGGTGCGTCAGGCGTGGCCGGCGGTTCCCTGCTGCTCATCCCGCTGGCCTGCAGCCTGTTCGGTATTCCCAGTGAAATCGCCATGCAGGTCGTGGCGGTGGGGTTCATCATCGGCGTGCTGCAGGATTCTGCCGAAACAGCACTCAACTCCTCCACCGACGTGCTGTTCACTGCAGCCGCTTGCCAGGCCGAGGAGCGCCGCAGCGCCTGATTCAGCCGGGCCGTCTTGCGGCCCTCCCCTCATTTACCTACGCTAATGGCCTTTTCCCAGCAATGAGACAGGGCCATGTCCGAGCAAGACACCCCCACTGAAGGTCGCTTGAACAGCGTCGAGATTCGCGTGCTCGGCTCGCTGATCGAAAAACAGGCCACCAGCCCGGAAAGCTACCCACTCACCCTCAACGCCCTGCTCCTGGCCTGTAACCAAAAGACCAGCCGCGAACCGGTGATGAACCTTACCCAGGGCCAAGTGGGCCAGGCGCTGCGCAACCTCGAAGCACAGCAGATGGCACGCCTGCAGATGGGCAGCCGCGCCGACCGCTGGGAACACCGGGTGGACAAGGCGCTGGAATTGGTGCCTGCACAGCTGGTGCTGATGGGGCTGATGTTCCTGCGTGGCCCGCAGACCCTCAGCGAGTTGCTAGCCCGCAGCAACCGCCTGCACGACTTCGACGACACTGACCAGGTCCGCCACCAGCTCGAGCGCCTGGTATCACGTAACTTGGCCGTGCACCTGCCGCGTCAGGCCGGTCAGCGGGAAGACCGTTACACGCATGGGTTGGGTGACCCGGCAGAAATCGAAACCATTCTGGCCGCAAGGCAGCAGGAAGGTCCAACGCGCAGCGGTACCGGCGCGGCCGCGCAGGATCGAATCGAAGCACTGGAAGCGCGTATCGCTGCATTGGAAGCTCGCCTGGACGCACTTGGCGGCTAGGCTTCAACGGTCTGATTTGGGGAAGTTGCGGCAGCTCTTGCGCTCGGCCATTTCACGATCGCTTGGGCGCTGATCGACGAATACGGTGTGGCCGTTACTGTAGATCTCAAGGTAGCCCCAGTGCAGGTCTTGTTCAGTCTGCCCAGGCTTTGGCGGCACTAGCCACCAGGGTTCGCGGCTGATCAGGGTCATGGCGTGGCTCCTGAAGGGTCTGCATGTAAGCATAGACACCCTCATGCCACGGGGGTTTAGCCAGGCCCATGACAAAACCCACGCATGCGCTGCGCCGTAGAGCACGGCCAGTGCATGCGAGGGTTGCGGCTCTGCCGAAATGTCGCTTATGCAGGGGCCGAGGTGCGGATCAGGTGGTCGAAGGCGGCCAGAGACGCCTTCGCCCCTTCGCCAACGGCGATCACGATCTGTTTGTAGGGCACCGTCGTCACGTCACCTGCAGCGAACACGCCCGCAATACTGGTCTGCCCCTTGGCATCGACGATGATTTCGCCGCGTGCCGACAGTTCAACGGTGCCTTTGAGCCAATCGGTGTTCGGCAACAGACCGATCTGAACGAAAATTCCCTCCAACGCCAGCTCATGTTCGATGTCGCTGGTCCGGTCCTTGTAGCGCAGGCCAGTCACTTTCTCGCCATTGCCGATCACTTCGGTGGTCAATGCCTGGGTGATGACCGTCACGTTAGGCAAGCTGTGCAACTTGCGTTGCAGCACCGCATCGGCACGCAGCTGGCTATCGAATTCAATCAACGTCACCTGCGCCACGATACCTGCCAAATCGATCGCCGCTTCCACGCCGGAGTTACCGCCACCAATCACCGCCACGCGCTTGCCCTTGAACAATGGGCCATCGCAGTGCGGGCAGTAGGCCACGCCGCGGCCACGGTATTGCTGTTCACCCGGTACATTCATCTCGCGCCATCGAGCGCCGGTGGCCAGGATGACGGTCTTGGCCTTGAGCGAAGCCCCGCTCGCCATGCGCACTTCATGCAGGCCGCCGTCGGTAGCCGGAATCAGTGCTTCACCGCGCTGCAGGTTCATGATGTCCACCTCGTACTGCTTGACGTGTTCTTCAAGCGCGGTGGCCAGTTTCGGGCCTTCGGTTTCATGCACGGACACAAAGTTCTCGATGGCCATGGTGTCGAGCACCTGCCCACCGAACCGTTCGGCGGCCACGCCGGTGCGGATACCCTTGCGCGCTGCATAGATGGCGGCAGAGGCACCTGCCGGGCCACCGCCCACGACCAGTACATCGAACGCCTGCTTGGCATTGAGCTTCTGGGCCTGACGCGCGCCGGCGTTGGTGTCGATCTTGCCAAGAATTTCCTCAAGGCCCATGCGCCCCTGGCCGAACACCTCACCGTTGAGGTACACGCTGGGCACGGCCATGATCTGGCGGGCATCGACTTCAGCCTGGAACAGTGCACCGTCGATGGCCACATGGCGTACGTTGGGGTTGAGCACCGCCATCAGGTTCAATGCCTGAACCACATCCGGGCAGTTCTGGCAGGACAGCGAGAAGTAGGTCTCGAAGCTGAACTCCCCTTCCAGCGCCTGGATCTGCTCGATCACTTCCAGGCTGGCCTTGGAGGGGTGGCCGCCCACTTGCAGCAGCGCCAGCACCAGGGACGTGAACTCGTGGCCCATGGGAATGCCGGCGAAACGCAGGCTGATGTCGCCGTTGGGGCGATTGAGCGAGAACGAAGGGCGGCGGGCGTCGTCGCCATCGGCTCGCAGGGTGATGAGGCTGGACAAGCCGGCGATTTCCACCAGCAGGTCGTGTAATTCGCGGGACTTCGCACCGTCGTCGAGGGAAGCAACGATCTCGATCGGCTGGGTGACCCGCTCCAGGTAGGTTTTCAGTTGCGATTTAAGCGTGGCGTCCAACATACGGGCGATTTCCTTTTTCAAAACTCGGATACAAAAACGCCCAGGCAAAGTCGCCCGGGCGTTTGACGGGGCGGTAAGTGGTTCAGCTGTGGCGGCTGCTTACCGCCCGCGTGTGGCACATGACTGGCTGCTCATCCCGCAAGGCCCGCGCGGCGCTGCCGCTGCACAGGCGCTTATCGGGCGAGAATCAGATCTTGCCGACCAGATCCAGCGACGGCGCCAGAGTCGCCTCGCCTTCTTTCCACTTGGCTGGGCAGACTTCGCCTGGGTGCGCGGCGACGTACTGGGCAGCCTTGACCTTGCGCAGCAACTCGGTAGCGTCACGACCTACACCACCGTCGTTCAGCTCGACGATCTTGATTTGGCCTTCGGGGTTGATCACGAAGGTACCGCGGTCAGCCAGGCCGGCTTCTTCGATCAGTACGTCGAAGTTGCGGGCGATCACATGGGTCGGGTCGCCGATCAATGGGTACTGGATCTTGCCGATGGTGTCCGAGGTGTCGTGCCACGCTTTGTGGGTGAAGTGGGTGTCGGTGGAAACACCGTAGATCTCAACGCCCAGTTTCTGGAACTCGGCGTAGTTGTCAGCAAGGTCACCCAGCTCGGTCGGGCACACGAAAGTGAAGTCGGCTGGATAGAAGAACACGACAGACCATTTGCCTTTCAGGTCGGCTTCGCTGACCGGGACGAACTCGCCCTTGTGGTAGGCAGTGGCGTTGAACGGTTTGACCTGGCTGTTGATGATAGGCATGAGAGACGCTCCTTCATGGGTTGAAATCAGTTGACGGAGAGAATCCTAACCGCATGGACCGATAAAGGCTCATTGGCAAACATGATGCTTATGATTGGTTTTGGCTATGAGCCAGACCGGTCAAGGGCGGCCTAACCCAGTGTTGCCCAAGCGCGCGGCAACCCATGGATGCGGCGGCGTGGGGCTGCGGCTATTTAACCGCCACCGCGCAACCAGGCCGCACGTTGCGTGCGGCCTGGGTTGAGTCAGCGAGTCACCGTGCGCATGGTCACGAATTCTTCCGCTGCCGTGGGGTGCACGCCGATGGTTTCATCGAACTGTTGCTTGGTCGCGCCCGCTTTGAGCGCGATGCCCAGGCCCTGGATGATCTCGCCTGCATCCGGCCCGACCATGTGGCAACCGAGCACCTTGTCGGTCTTGGCATCCACCACCAGCTTCATCAGGGTCTTTTCCTGGATGTCGGTGAGGGTCAGCTTCATGGCGCGGAAGCGGCTTTCGAAGACCTTGACCTCATAGCCCTGCTCGACGGCCTGTTCTTCGGTGAGCCCTACCGTGCCGATAGGCGGCTGGCTGAACACTGCCGTGGGGATGTTCTGGTAGTCCACGGGGCGGTACTGCTCCGGCTTGAACAAACGCCTGGCCACGGCCATACCTTCAGCCAGTGCCACAGGCGTCAGTTGCACGCGGCCGATCACATCACCAATGGCCAGGATCGAGGGCGCCGTGGTCTGGTATTGATCGTCTACTCGCACATAGCCCTTGTCATCCAGTTCGACCCCGGTGTTTTCCAGGCCAAGGTTGTCCAGCATCGGTCGCCGGCCGGTGGCGTAGAAGATGCAGTCGGCAACCAGTTCGCGCCCGTCCTTGAGCGTCGCCTTGAGGCTGCCATCCTCGAGTTTGTCGATGCGCTGGATGTCAGCATTGAACTGCAAGTCGAGCCCGCGTTTTTCGAGCTCTTCCTTGAGGTGGGTACGCACCGAACCATCGAAGCCGCGCAGGAACAGATCGCCGCGATACAGCAACGTGGTCGCGGCGCCCAGCCCCTGGAAGATCCCGGCGAATTCCACCGCGATGTAGCCGCCGCCCACCACCAGCACCCGCCGCGGCAGGTCCTTGAGGTAGAACGCTTCGTTGGAGGTGATCGCCAATTCCTTGCCAGGGATGTCCGGCACCTGGGGCCAGCCGCCGGTGGCGATCAGGATGTGCTCGGCGCTGTAGCGCTGACCTTCGACCTCGACCTCGTTGGGCCCGGTCATGCGCGCATGGCCTTGAATCAGGGTTACGCCGCTGTTGACCAGCAGGTTGCGGTAGATGCCATTAAGCCGTTCGATTTCACGGTTCTTGTTGGCGATCAGCGTACCCCAGTCGAAGTGCCCTTCTTCCAAGGTCCAGCCGTATCCAGCCGCTTGCTCCAGTTCGTCGGCCACATGGGCGCCGTACACTAGCAGCTTTTTAGGCACACACCCCACGTTGACACAGGTGCCGCCCAGGTAGCGGCTCTCGGCAACCGCTACCTTCGCGCCAAAACCGGCAGCGAACCGTGCGGCGCGCACGCCACCGGAGCCGGCGCCAATCACGAACAGATCAAAATCGTAGGCCACTTTTCGTTCTCCAAAAAAAAGCTGCAAGCTTCAAGCGGCAGACTGCACAACGGGCAGCGTGGCTTGTCACTTGCAGCTTGGTACCGGCAGTTTCAAGCTTCAAGCATCAGGCGGCAAGAAAAAACGCGCCTGGCTTGCAGCAGGGGCTCAGTAGGCCTTGCCGGTCTTGTAGTAGTTCTCGAAGCAGAAGTTGGTCGCGTCGATGTAGCCTTCGGCGCCACCGCAGTCGAAACGCTGGCCTTTGAACTTGTACGCGATTACGCAGCCATTCTGGGCCTGTTGTAGCAAGGCGTCGGTGATCTGGATTTCGCCGCCCTTGCCGGGTTCGGTATTGGCGATGATGTCGAAGATATCCGGGGTCAGGATGTAACGGCCGATGATGGCCAAGTTGGACGGGGCATCTTCAGGTTTTGGTTTCTCTACCATGTTGGTCACACGGAAGATGTCGTCACGAATCATGTCGCCGGCAATGACACCGTACTTGTTGGTTTCCTGCGGATCGACTTCCTGAATGGCGACGATCGAGCAACGGAACTGGTTGTACAGCTTCACCATCTGGGTCAGCACGCCGTCGCCTTCAGGGTTGACGCACAGGTCGTCCGCCAGCACTACGGCGAAGGGCTCGTCGCCGATCAGCGGACGGCCGGTGAGGATAGCGTGGCCCAGGCCTTTCATCTCGGTCTGACGGGTGTAGGAGAACGAGCACTCGTCCAGGAGGCGACGAATGCCTACCAGATACTTCTCCTTGTCGGTGCCCTTGATCTGGTTTTCCAGCTCGTAGCTGATGTCGAAGTGATCTTCCAGCGCGCGCTTACCGCGACCGGTAACGATGGAGATCTCACTCAACCCTGCATCCAATGCTTCCTCAACGCCGTACTGGATCAACGGCTTGTTGACCACTGGCAGCATTTCCTTCGGCATGGCTTTGGTGGCGGGCAGGAAGCGAGTGCCATAGCCGGCTGCCGGGAACAAGCATTTCTTGATCATAAACGTCCTTAACAAAGGCTAGGCCTGGGGGTTACGGCGCAGTCTAATCAGGCGGCGGTCACCTTACAATGCCCCGCCTGTGGCCGATCGTTGGGAACATAGAGGCAACCGCTCACGGATAGTTCAAAGGGTCGCCCAATATTCCTGACCGGTACGTCACCCCTCCAGGCCCTTGCCCGGTCATCAGTGACCGGTGCCCTGCCCGATCAACACCCCCTCGACCTTCTGGCCATAGAGGTTGACCCCGTCATTGGCATGGAACTTCAGGCGCGTTTTCTCGATGGAGCCCTCTACCAACCGTGGGTCCTGGGGCCGCTCGTGCCGGTTTATCCAGGCCGCCACATCCCAGGCTTGCTGGTCGCTGAGCGAGCCCGGTCGACCCAGTGGCATGTTGTACTTGATGAATGACGCCGCCGTATTGATCCGGTGCATGCCCGCCCCCCAGTTGTAGGCGTCCCTGCCCCAGAGCGGCGGCATCACATACTCGCCCGCCACCTTCTGCCCTTCGCCCTGCTTGCCGTGGCAGATCGCACATTGTTCGAGATACACCTTCTGCCCACGCGTGAAGTCATAGCCACCCGCTGGCGGCGCCACTTCCGGATAACCTCGCCCGGCCAACTCGACCCCGGTCGGCGCCTTGGTAGAGAGCCAGTAGGAATAAACCGACAGCGCAGTCATCTGCGGACTATCAGCCGCCGGCGGTTTGCCATTCATGCTGAATTGAAAACAACCTTGGATTCGCTCGGCATAGGTGTTGACCTTGTCGTTTTTCTTGCGGTAAGCCGGGTACATCGGATAGGCGCCCCACAGGGGGGCCGAGTGCGCCATGCGCCCTTGATCTAGGTGGCAGTTACTGCAGTTCATGCCGTTGCCAACCGCTTCAGGCATCAGTCGCCGGGTATCGACGAACAGGGCGTGCCCCTCGCGCACCATCTTGCCGAACGCATTGTCCGGCAACTCGCCCTCGGCCGGCGGCACGAAGCGCGGCTGCGCCTTTGCATCCGGCACCTTGAGCTGGGACTGGTCCTCCATGGTCACGGGGTTGGCGTGAGCGCTGCCTGCGGCCAGCAGCAGGGCTGTAAGCAAAGGCTTCATGGCTTGGCCTCCAGGTTGGCGGGACGGGCGAAAAACTCGGCAACGGCCGTGATCTCGTCAGGGGTCATGGCCTTGGCCACGCCGACCATCAGCTGGTTGGGATCGTTACTGCGCGTTCCATCCCGCCAGGCGTTGAGTTGTGCCACCAGGTAAGCTGCAGGCTGGCCTGACAACGGAGGGAAGTGCTCGCCCACCCCGCCACCGCCAGGGCCGTGGCACTGGATACATCCGGGGATGTGCCGGTCCCAGTCGCCATAAAGCGCAAGCCGCAGCGTTGGATCATCGGCAATTTGCTGACGGCGCAGGTCACCGGTTGCCGGTGCCGGCAAGCTGGCCAGGTAGGCGCTCACAGCCGTGATCTCGTCCTCGGACAACGCCTTTGCCAAGGGCGCCATCACTGCCTGCTGTCGAGTACCCCTGCGCCAGTCATGCAATTGCTTGCTCAAATAGGCGGCCGGCAGGCCAGCGAGCCTGGGGAAGCCTGCTGCGCCGATGCCGTTGCCATCGGCACCGTGGCACCCGATGCAGGCCAGGGCAGCGGGGTCTGCGCCCCCTTGAGTAAAGACTTTCTGGCCATCTGCAGCGTGGGCCGATGCCCAGGCCAGGGACATCAGGCCACCGATCACCATGACGCTGAACGGTCTCATCACGAACCTCCTTTTCTATTGTTATATGCTTAGGCCCAAAACATATAAGCAAAAGGAGGAGGGTCACTTGCGCTGGATCAATCCCCGGAAATACAAGCCGTCGCGGCTTTGCGCACATCACCCGGACGCAATGGGAAGTTGCTCAGACGCTCATGCAACTTGATGCTGCTGCCATTGTTGCCACGCTGGCTGATATCCAGAAGCGCGCCTGGTCCCTCGCCTGGCGAGAACTTCTGCGGCACGATCAGACGCAATCCATCGCCGCGTTTCTCTTCCGTCAACGGGCCACGCGAGTCGGCCAGGCGCGCCTTCACGCAGTCGGCATATTCACGTGGCGTCTTGCCTGACATCACATCCATCGTCTCATGGGACTGTTCAAGGTCAGACACACTGGCGCACCCGGCCAGGGTCAGCATCCACGCCGCCAACATCCACTTCATCTGCTGCACCTCTGTCATCACGAACCCCGTTCGACCGTGATCTGGCTCTTTTGCTCCCTGGACTGGCAGATTTATCTGCGCCCGATCAGCCGCCCGGCGCGCTCACCGCGCATCGTGGTATCGTGCGCGTTTGCAAAACCAGACTTTGCGGAGCCACACATGAAATTCGTACACCAGCGCGAGCACCTCAACGAGGACGACATCGTCGTCATCGAGTGTTCCCAGCGCTGCAACATCCGTCTGATGAACGACGCCAACTTTCGCAGCTTCAAGAATGGCGGTCGTCACACCTATCACGGCGGCCACTTCGACAAGTTCCCCGCCAAGATCACCGTGCCCAGCACCGGTTTCTGGAACATCACCATCGATACCGTGACGACCCGTCCGATCTCGGTCACGCGCAAGCCCAGCCTCACGCACAAGATCAAGATCATCCGCCGTTCCTCGTCGCAACTCAGGTAAGGCCAGCCATGACCCAGACCATCAAGTACGTCATCAAATACAAGCTCGAAGGCCAGCGCCGCTGGGACTTCGCCCTCATGTCAGACGACTCTCCGGAACAGGCCCTGCAAGCCCTGCGCAAGATCCATGGTGAAGACGTCGACAAGGTCAGCGACATCCAGGTCAGCAAGGCACTCTAATCGCCCAGCCCCCATTCACTGCGCTGAAGGAGCGTTGCATGAGTCAGTGGCCCGATCGCCGTATTCTCGATTTGCTGGGTATCGAAAGGCCCATCCTTCAAGCGCCGATGGCTGGGGCATCGGGCACGGCGATGGCCATTGCGGTAAGCCAGGCCGGTGGTCTTGGCGCCCTGCCTTGCGCCATGCTCACCCACCAGCAGGTACGCGAGCACATCGCAGCCTTTCGAGCCGCCAGCCCTGGCCGCGCCCTGAACCTGAACTTCTTCTGCCACCAGATACCGGCTTGCGATGCCGACGCCCTGACCGCGTGGAAGCAGACGCTTGAACCCTACTATCGAGCGCTGGGGGCTGATTTCGAAGCACCTGCACCGGTGTCCAACCGCGCCCCCTTCGACGAACAGAGCTGTCAGCTGGTTGAGGAACTGCGCCCTGAAGTGGTGAGTTTCCACTTCGGCCTGCCTCAAGCTGACCTGCTACGCAGGGTCAAAGCCAGCGGCGCCCGGGTACTGTCCAGTGCCACCACTGTCGAAGAGGCGCGCTGGCTACAGGACCGTGGCTGCGATGCGATCATCGCCATGGGCTATGAGGCTGGGGGACATCGCGGCATGTTCCTCAGTGAAGACATCACCACCCAAATCGGTACGCTTGCCCTGGTGCCGCAAGTGGCCGATGCCGTCGATGTACCGGTGATCGCGGCCGGTGGTATTGCCGATCATCGTGGTTTGCTGGCCGCATTGGCACTGGGCGCGTCTGCGGTGCAGATCGGAACTGCGTACCTGTTCTGCCCCGAGGCCAACGTGTCGTCGTTTCACCGGCAGGCGCTGCACAGTGCGCCGGCCAGCGACACAGCCCTGACCAACCTGTTCACTGGCCGCCCGGCCCGCGGCATCAATAATCGCCTGATGCGCGATCTGGGCCCCATGAGCGCGCAGGCACCGCGGTTTCCACTGGCAGGTGGCGCGTTGATGCCGTTGCGAGCGATCACTGAGGCTCGAGGCGACAGTGGCTTCAGCAACCTTTGGGCAGGCCAGGCACTGCGCCTTGGCCGGCACATGTCCGCTGCAGACCTGACCCGTGACATTGCAGACAAAGCACTGGCTCGACTAAGCCGCTAGCTGGACCGCTCGAAACTTGCTCCAACCTCTATTCAACAAAAACAGCTGCAGGCAACTGGCGAAGCGCTATATAGTCAGGCATATAACGAAAACCAGGAGCTGTCCCAATGCGTTCTCCCCTGCCCCATCTAGCCGCCCTCGCCAGCCTGATCACGCTGAACACTGCCTGGGCCGACGAGGTCCAGGTGGCTGTCGCCGCCAACTTCACCGCGCCAATCCAGGCCATCGCCAAGGATTTCGAGAAGGACACCGGCCATACGTTGATCGCAGCCTACGGCGCTACCGGGCAGTTCTATGCCCAGATCAAGAACGGTGCCCCCTTCGAAGTGTTCCTGGCAGCAGACGACAGCACCCCGGCCAAGCTCGAGCAAGAGAACGCCATCGTGCCGGGCTCACGCTTTACCTACGCCGTCGGGACACTGGCCCTGTGGTCGGCCCAGCCTGGGTATGTGGATGACAAGGGCGCGGTCTTGCAAGGCAATGCCTACAAGCACCTCTCACTCGCCAATCCAAAGACCGCGCCGTATGGCCTGGCGGCCACGCAAGTGCTGGAAAAGCTCAAGTTGACCGAGGCGACGCGCGCCAAATGGGTCGAGGGTCAAAATATCACCCAAGCCTTCCAGTTCGTATCTACCGGTAATGCAGAGCTGGGCTTCGTGGCGCTGTCGCAGATCTTCAAGGATGGCAAGGTACAGAGTGGTTCGGCCTGGATCGTCCCGGCTTCCTTGCACGACCCCATCCGCCAGGACGCAGTGATCCTGGAAAAAGGCAAGGACAACCCGGCTGCCAAGGCCCTGGTGGACTACCTCAAGGGCCCCAAGGCAGCTGCGGTGATCAAAGCCTACGGCTATGAAATCTGATGCCGCTCGATGCCAGTGACCTTGGCGCCATCTGGCTTACCCTGAAGCTGGCCAGCCTGACCACCCTGATCCTGTTGATCGTGGGCACACCCATCGGCTGGTGGCTGGCACGCACTCGGTCATGGCTTCGCGGCCCGATAGGTGCCATCGTTGCCCTGCCTCTGGTGCTGCCGCCTACGGTGATCGGGTTCTACCTGCTGATCGCACTAGGCCCGCATGGCTGGCTTGGCCAAGCGATTGCAGCACTGGGCCTGGACAGTGTGGTGTTCAGCTTCTCGGGCCTTGTGATCGGCTCGGTCATCTACTCGATGCCCTTTGTGGTCCAGCCGCTGCAAAACGCTTTTGCCGCCATCGGTAAACGCCCCATGGAAGTGGCGGCCACGCTGCGCGCCGGGCCCTGGGACAGTTTCGTGCATGTGGCGCTACCACTGGCCCGTCCTGGCTTCATCACTGCCAGCATCCTGGGTTTTGCCCACACCGTAGGCGAGTTTGGTGTCGTGCTGATGATCGGTGGCAACATTCCCGACAAGACCCGCGTGGTGTCCGTGCAGATTTTCGACCACGTCGAGGCGATGGCCTACACCCAGGCTCACTGGCTCGCAGGCGCCATGCTGGTGTTCTCTTTCCTGGTGCTGCTGTTGCTGTACGCAGGCAAACGCGGCAATACGGGCTGGAACTGACATGACGCACTCGATCGTGGCACGCCTGAAACTGGCACGCGACGCTTTCACGCTGGACGTCGACCTGCAACTGCCAGGGCGCGGTATCAGCGCCTTGTTTGGGCACTCCGGGTCTGGCAAAACCAGTTGCCTGCGCTGCCTGGCCGGTTTGGAGCGCCCTGGTCAGGCGTATGTGCAAGTCAATGGCGAGGTCTGGGAGGACACCGCTCGCGGCGTCTTTCTACCGCCCCACCGGCGCCCGGTGGGCTACGTCTTCCAGGAACCCAGCCTGTTTGCACACCTGAGCGTACGTAGCAACCTGGAGTTCGGCTGGCGCCGTGTCCCGTCGAGCCAGCGCAAGGTAAGCCTGGAACATGCCAGCGAGCTGCTGGGTATCAGTCACCTGCTGGCGCGCCGACCTTCGACGTTATCGGGAGGCGAGGCGCAACGCGTCGGGATTGCCCGTGCGCTGCTCAGCAGCCCCCGACTGCTGCTGATGGATGAGCCCCTGGCCGCTCTTGACGGGCCCCGCAAGCGCGAAATCCTGCCTTACCTCGAGCGCTTGCACGAGGAGCTGGACGTACCCGTGGTCTATGTCAGCCACGCCCAGGACGAAGTGGCACGCCTGGCGGACCATGTGGTGTTGCTCGAGCACGGACGTGTGGTGGTAAGCGGTCCGGTTGCGCCTACTTTGGCCCGTCTGGACTTGTCGCTGGCCCAGGGCGATGATGCCGGTGTGGTGCTCGAAGGCCAGGTGACAGGGCACGACTCGCACTACGATCTGCTTGAGCTGCGCCTGCCTGGCAACGAAGGGCTCGTATTACGTTTCGCACACCCCATGCGCGCCCTGGGCAGCGCCTTGCGGGTCAAGGTCCATGCGCGCGACGTAAGCCTGGCGCTCACCGCTGACGGCACCTCAAGCATCCTTAACCGAGTGCACGTTCAGGTACGCGACACCCACGCTGCCGACAACCCAGCCCATCTGTTGGTCAGCCTGGATGCCGACGGTAGCATCCTGCTCGCCCGCATTACCCGTTTCTCGGCGGACCAGCTTGGGGTGCACCCAGGCCAGCGCCTGTATGCACAGATCAAATCGGTTGCATTGCTCAGCTAACGTGCGGAAATGGAGCAACGGCCAAGCGGCTGTTGTCCATTGATCAGTGACTTGATCGAGGCCTGCCGCCCATGCTCGACTGCCCGCTTCCCGAAACGCTGCATTACGTCGACGACAGCCAGCCCGGTTTGACTCGCCGCCGCTGGCGCGACCGCTTCATCTACCTGGACGCCAACGGTGAACGGGTACGCGACCCTGAAACACTGGCACGTATCGCTGCACTGGTAATCCCACCGGCCTACACCGATGTCTGGATATGCGCAGACCCGCAAGGGCACCTGCAGGCCACTGGCCGCGATGCCCGTGGCCGCAAACAGTACCGCTATCATGCCCAGTGGCGTGAAACCCGTGACCAGCACAAGTACGGCCGCATGCTCGCCTTCGCCCAGGCGTTGCCAAAGCTGCGCTCACAACTGGAAGCCCACTTGTCTCGACCGGGCCTTGACCGTGAAAAGGTCATGGCCCTGGTGGTCAGCCTGCTGGACCATACCCTCATCCGCATTGGCAACCAGCGCTATATGCGCGACAACAAGTCCTACGGGCTGACAACCCTGCGTAATCGACATGTAGAGGTCAAGGGCAGTACCATCCGCTTTCAGTTCCGCGGCAAGCGTGGTGTCGAACACGATGTAACGCTGCGCGACCGACGCCTGGCGGCCTTGCTCAAGCGTTGCATGGAACTGCCCGGCCAGGCACTGTTTCAGTATCTCGATGCCGATGGCCAGCGTCACAGCATTGGTTCGAGCGACATCAATCAGTTTCTGCAACAGCTGACTGGCGCCGACTTCACGGCCAAGGACTACCGTACCTGGGCCGGCAGCAGCCTTGCGCTGGACCTGCTCAGGCCCTTGGCCTGGGAGCCGGAAACCGAGGCCAAACGCCAGGTCGCTGCCATCGTCAAGCAAGTCGCCTCGCGCCTTGGCAACACCCCTGCGGTATGCCGACGCTGCTATATCCACCCAGCGGTACTGGAGCACTACACGCTCGGGCGCCTGGCCGCCTTGCCCAAGAGCCGAGTACGCAAGGGGCTGGACCCGGAAGAGGTCGCGTTGCTGGTCTTTCTCAAGGCATTGGAACAGCAGGCCGCACATTGAGCGCGTCTATCCAACCGATGATGCAAAGGTATTTCCCATTGAACGACGCCATCACTATCCTTCAACACAGAGCACCTTGTCCTACAAAGCCTTCATGGAACGCCTGGCTGTCCGCTTCCCCTTTGCGTGCCATAGATTTTGACATTCTGGGAATTACTAGGCCTCTGAAGCGTCTTTAATGAGAAGGAAAAGGGATAGGCTCCCACCGCCAGAGCACATGGCCTGCGGACTTTTTTATCACCAAGGAGAAGTACATGCTGATACTCACCCGTAAGGTTGGCGAGAGCATCGTCATCAACGACGACATCAAAGTCACCATTCTGGGCGTCAAAGGGATGCAGGTGAGGATAGGCATCGACGCACCCAAGGATGTTCAAGTGCACCGCGAGGAGATTTTCAAACGCATCCAGGCCGGCAGCCCGGCCCCTGAAAAGCAAGACGACTGACACTGGTCATTCAAGCGGGCAGCAGGGATGCGCCCAAAGCCTCAGCCGCCCAATAGGCCACGCACGGTCGCAATCATCTCGCCCATGTCGAATGGCTTGTCGAATATTGCTGCGAATAATGCCGGGCATCCCTCGTTGGCCTGTGCGCCGCTCATGAGGATGACCGGCAGCGTCTGTAACGCAGGGTCAGCCCGCATGGCACGCACCAGCTCCTGGCCGTTGAGTACGGGCATCATGTAGTCGGTGATAACCAACTGCACCTGCACCCGGTTGAGTATCTCCAGTGCTTTTCGGCCGTTACTCGCCTTTTCGATTGCATACCCTTCATCCTCCAGGGCAAACGCCAAGATGTCGGCTATCAGGTATTCGTCGTCGACGATCAGCACGGTCTTCATGTAACTGAAACCTACAGGCTCCCTTGCGGCACGGCTGTGCCAGAAAGGGCCCCACTGGTGCCTTCGAATGCTCTGCGCAGTGTGATTCCCGTTGAAGCGATCACAAGCTCATGCAAGGACGCGTCGTGAGCACTGTCGCGCACTTTGAGGATTGAGAGCATGCGGCGCAAGGTGCCGTCATGCTCCACGAATCGCATCAGCACCAGGTTGTCGACGATGCTGGACAAGTCGGGCGCCGGCGCGCTGATCTCCGCACCGAAGATATCGCGCATTTCCCAGGTCAGCATCACACTCACCTGGCGAGCGCGCAGCTCCCCGGTCAGCGCGCGAAAGAAGGCATTCAGGCGCCCGGGCTCCGTGGCCAGGCGGCTCAACGCGCCCAGGCTGTCGATCAGTACTCGCTTGGCGCCGGTTGCCTGTACCTGTTCGATCAAGCGCGCACCCAGCTGGTCCAACAGCACCTGCGTACTGGGCTCCCAGCACAGTGTCAGGCTCTGGGCCTGCTCCATGGCTGCAAAGTCGTACCCCAGTAAAGCCGCTTTGCTGTGCAGGCGATCGGGTGATTCATAGAAGCCGAAATGCAAACCGGGGGCCTGGGGTGTGCTGGCCGCCAGAAATGCCATGCCCAGCGACGTCTTGCCAATGCCCGAGGGGCCCATCAGCAGCGTGACCGATGCGGCGGACAGACCGCCATCGAGCATGTCGTCGAGCGTCGACACACCGCTGCTGATTCGTGATGCGGCTGCATTGCAGGGCGCAACGGGCTTGGCGAACAAGGACTCCAGACGCGGAAACACCGTCACACCGGTATCGTCGATCAGGCACTCGTGGCGCCCGGACAAGGCGCCACTGCCACGGGTCTTGCGCAACTGAATCGTGCGAACGGCGCGGCTACCCACCATCTGCTCACCCAGTTCGATCACGCCGTCGACCATCGTGTGCTCAGGGCTGCCTTCCTCAAGCCGCGCACTGGTCAACAACAGTACGGTGCAGCCGGCAAAAGCCGCATGACCTTGTAGTGCCGAGACGAATTTTTTGGTATCGAGCGATGTTTCGGCATGTACGCGAGCATTGAGGACGCCATCGACGATCAGCAGGCTGGCCTTGTGTCGACTGATCTCCTGCCTGAGCAACCGGACCACGGCATCAAGGCCATCCTGTTCCAGGGTATCGAAGGCGCTAACGAACTGAATCTGGTCGCCGACCATCGAGGGGTCGAAGAAGTCCAGCGTGCCCAGGTACTGAAATAACCGCTCATGGGACTCGCTGAGCAAGGTTGCCACCAGCGCCCGCCCTCCCTTGCGCACATGCTCGCAGGCCAGCTGGTTGGCCAGAATCGTCTTGCCTGCGCCAGGTGGGCCCTGCACGATATACGACGCCCCTGCCACCAACCCACCTTTGAGCAGGGCATCGAGCCCGTCGATACCTGTCAGCAATCGCTTGAGTGTCTGAGTCATGCTGCGCCCCTTACGGCTCGACACCTGGCTGGCTTGAATGGACGGGCAAATAAAGCCGCATGCGGGTGCCGACCCCCAGCTCGCTGTGCACACTGATGGCACCGCCGCTTTGCCTGGCAAATCCGTACACCTGGCTCAGGCCCAGGCCGGTACCCTTGCCGAACGGCTTGGTGGTGAAGAAGGGTTCGAAAATACGTGGCAGCACATCCGCCGCCATGCCCTCGCCGCTGTCCTGCACCTCGAAACACACGAAGCGGCCATGCAGGCCGTCGACCTCGCCTGTCAGCAATACCGCTTCGACGGTCAGGACGATGTGGCCTTCCTCGGCAATGGCATCCCGGGCATTGAACAGCAAGTTGAGCAGCACCATTTGTAACTGACCAGCATCCACTTCGATGCTGGGTAGATCAGGCTGCACCCGCGCATCCAGTGTGACCGAACTGGGCAGTGCATGAACAAGCAGTCCATGGGTAGCGTCGATCAATTTGGCCGGCTCGATACAGGTCACCTCAAGCTTGCGGTGGCGGGCAAAGCTGAGCAGTTGACGGGTCAGGTCGGTGCCGCGTTGGCCAGCCTCGAGAATATTGTGCAGCATGCGCTGAGCGCGCTCTGGGTCGGATGCGGCAAGGGCCAAGCGCGCAGAGCTGAGAATGATGGTCAGCAGGTTGTTGAAATCATGTGCCAGCCCCCCGGTCAGCTGACCCAGCGCCTCGAGCTTCTGGGCCTCGAACAACTGCGCTCTGACGGCGTCCAGCTGCATCGCCGACTCGCGTCGATCGGTAATGTCCCGCGTGACCTTGGCAAGCCCGACGATCTGGCCTTGATCATCGCGCACCACATCGAGGGCCACCAGTGCCCAGAAGCGCGTGCCGTCTTTGCGCTGGCGCCACCCTTCATGCCGCGACACGCCGTGCTCAAGCGCTTGACGCAGCAATTGCTCCGGCTTGCCTTCGGCGCAGTCTTCAGGCGTGAAGAACAGAGAAAAATGACGGCCCACCACTTCATCGGCGCTATAGCCCTTGATTCTCTGGGCGCCAGCATTCCACGAGGCGATATGACCGGTGGTGTCCAGCATGTAGATGGCATAGTCCACCACGGACTGGACCAATTGCTCGTAACGATGAGCAGGCATTTCTGAATTGACCTGGCAATCAGTTGAAACCATGCGAGCTCCACCGGCACGGCAGGTAAACATAATCCAAACGACTACATCTCAGGCATTGATACACGCTGTTCACCGTCGTTGCGCAGTCGTCAGCCCGACCATCACATCCAGTGACTTGGCTAACATTGGGCCAAGCTCATGACACTGTCAATCGGCTGCTCGTGATGGGATGTGATGTGCGGAATACGGCAGCCAAGGTTGACTCTGCTATAACGGTGGGTTATAAAGCCGCCTTGATTGCACAGCCCTTCTGTCTGAAGCGAGCCGGCCACCCGTGGCCCTTTCAAACGTGCGAGTGTGGTGGAATTGGTATACACAGCAGACTTAAAATCTGTCGGCGTGAGCCTTGCGGGTTCGAGTCCCGCCACTCGCACCACATCCTGAAGAAGGCGCCCAGGGCGCCTTTTTTGCTGCCTGCCCTTTGCTGGTTTGCCATTACTCATCTTCGCAGTCGTCGAACCACGCAGGATGATTGCGCTCGTCCTCTTCGAGTTCCTCAAACGACGACTCCTCGATTTCGTCTTGCGCCCCGTGAGCATCCGGCTCGAACGGGTCTTGTTCGTCATGAAGAAACTCATGATCCAGCAAGTGATCATGCTCAGGTTCGTGCAGGTCGTCGTCGCGCATAATGGGCCTTAGTTCAAGTGGCACGCTTGTATAGGCTCAACTGCCTCTGAGGTCAACGCCGCAGTGATTTAATTCCAGGTTAATTCCACGCGTCCAATGTAGCGGCTCTCCCTTCAAAACGTTCTTGGCCCGCTGGTTCCTGGCGGGCGTTTTTTTGTCGGTCGCTCTGCAGGGCCTGTCACTGCCGTCTCGCACATTTTCTTGGCGCACGACGCATCCATCACCTTCCGTTCACGAAATGATGACATTCACCTTGGCAATCTGAACCTGCTCCGTATGTTCTTGCAGCCCGCCGCATTCTTGCCGCGGGCTTTTCTTTTTGTCCCCGCCCTCCACGCCCCTGCCTTTCTATGACCTGCGGCAGTTTCTCACTTGCACGCTGGCGCTATTGTGCGTGGGCTATTTTCAAGTCAACCGGATAGACACGGAGGTTCGCATGAAAGCTGCTGTCGTAGCCCCAGGCGGTCGCGTTGAGGTGGTCGAAAAATGTATTCGCCCACTCGAATACGGCGAGGCGCTGTTGAAAATGCAGTGTTGCGGCGTTTGCCACACTGACTTGCACGTCAAGAACGGCGACTTCGGCGACAAGACGGGTGTTGTGCTGGGCCATGAAGGCATTGGCGTGGTACAGGAGGTCGGTCCTGGCGTAACGTCCCTCAAACCAGGCGACCGCGCCAGCGTGGCCTGGTTTTATGAGGGCTGCGGTCACTGCGAGTATTGCACCAGCGGCAATGAGACACTGTGCCGACAGGTCAAGAACGCCGGTTACACCGTAGACGGTGGCATGGCCGAAGCCTGCATCGTCAAGGCCGACTACTCGGTAAAGGTACCGGAGGGGCTAGGGTCTGCCGAGGCCAGCAGCATTACCTGCGCAGGCGTGACGACTTACAAGGCAGTAAAGACATCCAATATTCGTCCCGGCCAATGGATCGCGATCTACGGGCTTGGCGGGCTGGGCAACCTGGCACTGCAGTACGCCAAGAATGTCTTCAATGCCAAGGTCATTGCGGTCGATGTCAACGAAGAACAACTGCGCTTTGCGACTGAACTGGGTGCCGATCTTGCCATCAACCCTTCCAGCCAGGATGCCGCGAAGGTCATCCAGGCCCAGACCGGTGGCGCCCATGCCGCTGTGGTTACCGCCGTGGCCAAGGGCGCTTTCGATTCGGCCGTTGACGCGCTGCGTGCCGGTGGGCGACTGGTTGCCGTAGGCCTACCATCGGAAGCGATGAACCTGAACATCCCACGCCTGGTACTTGATGGCATTGAGGTCATCGGTTCGCTGGTGGGTACGCGCCAGGACCTGCAAGAGGCCTTCCAATTTGCTGCCGAAGGCAAGGTGGTGCCAAAAGTCAGCCTGCGTCCCATCGAGGACATCAACCAGATTTTCGAAGAGATGCTCGATGGGCGCATCAAGGGCCGAATGGTGATTCAGTTCGAGGGTTGAACCAGGGGCACTTCACTCGAGCTCTGCGCAATAGGCAGCGGCCCTGCCCGTCAGGGTCGCAGGCCACTGCGGTGGCGGTTGTAGACTGATGAGCACCACGCTCAACGGCCATGACTTCGAACCGCACAGGCTGATGTGGTCGCTTTACGGCTGCGCCCCTCATATACCCACACTTGAGATACTGGCAGCTGTGCCATGACCTCGGCATCCTGCGCTTCGGTATGCGGCTTCTTACCTGTGTCCTTGGCCTTTACACACGCCTGCACACGCTCACGCTCGTCCGATGCCGCCTCGAGCATCTTGTTCAAAGATTCGACCATGCTGGAATAGTCCATTGCCTGACTCCTTTGCGGAAGGTGTTCACCTGATGAGCCTGATCATAGCGAGCCAACCTTTCAGAAACTGGCAACGCAAAACGCAATAAATCGTGGGTCTCTTACTTGATGACCCCTACTGCCGCGCGAGGTTCAGCCAAAGCGATCAACAGGTACCTTGAGACTAGCAGTCCTTGCTGTGTTTATCTGTCCCGACATCACATCAGCCCTGATCTACTCTGGCCTTGAACAGCTATCGGGTCTGTTACGTTCGTCGGAGAAGGTCACCAAGGCCCACATATTGCGCTCTACTTAGACAGGCATCCCCGTCTCCGGCCCAGCATCCACGGAACGTGGACGTCTCTGATTCAACAGGAGCCATTGTCATGACAGAAGAAGAAGCGCGCGATGTTGTAGAACGAATCCAACATGAACTCAGCCACCAGGCGCGGGTTGCCACGCGCATTGAAATACATGATTTGGGCCTGTGGGCGCGTCTGGAGAAGGCGCACTTCACAACAAGCACTCACGGCAACCTGTTGTTCGAAAAACCGGTCGTAATCGTACCCAAGTGTGATGCGTCCTACACCATCCTCTACACCTGTTGAGCCCACTCATTCAACCGTTCAATACAGGAGTCTCGGATGAGTATCCGTAGTCTTACGAGGAACCTGCCTGCCGATCCTTACAATCCAGGGTGGGTACTGGGGTGGGGCGTATTGAGAGACCGTCATCCGTGGCACTTTGTCGACGTTTACGCTGATCAGCGTACGGCCTATATCGAAGCCCAGCGCCGAGGGACGGGGTATGTGGTGGAATATGGCGCTCATCGTCTGGGCTCGAACGAATTCGTTTGTGGTGTCAGCCTTCCTGAAGGCTGACACGTGCGCCTGGCTTCATGAGCAGTCTTGATCCTGTGCTGAAATCAATTCAGTAGGGACACGGGTGCGCTCACTCTAAGATGGTCCCAACTTTACAGGGACAGACTCGACGAGTGGACCTCAATACTCATGACGCCTCAGGACATTACCTACTCGCTCAAACGCACGCGCTTTGACGAACATTATTGCCCGTGCCATAACACGCGGCTGACCACAAACTTCGCCAACCTGGCCAGGGGTTCACGCCGCGAACAGAACCTTCGCCAAACACTGGACATGATCAATAATCGCTTCAACGCGCTGGCGCACTGGGATAACCCTGCCGGTGACCGCTACACCGTGGAACTGGATATCGTATCGGTGCACATGCATTTTACAGCCGGGGTCACGAATACGCCGCTGCCCTTGATCGAAATACTGTCCACTACGGTGATCGATCATCATGCAGGCAAGCGTTTACCGGGTGTAGTCGGCAACAACTTTTCGTCCTACGTGCGCGATTACGATTTCAGTATCGTGCTGCCCGCCCATAACGCTCGTCGCCCGAACTTCAGTGCCCCTGCCGATTTTGGAGCGCTCCACGGCAAACTTTTCAAAGGGTTTGTGGGCTCAACCGTTTACCAGCAAACCTTCATCAAGCCGCCGGTCATTTGCCTGAGCGTGTCAAGTAGCAGAACCTATGAGCGCACGGGGCATTATCACCCCGTGTTGGGGTACGAATACCGGCAAGACGAATATTCTTTGACCGATGCGTATTTCCAGAAAATGGGCTTGCGTGTTCGTTATTTCATGCCTGCCGGCAACAGGGCGCCGCTGGCCTTGTACTTTTCCGGCGACGTGCTCAATGACTACACCCCCTTGGAGCTGATCAGCAGCCTGAGCACGATGGAGACTTTTCAGAAAATCTATCGCCCCGAGATTTATAACGCCAATGCAACGGCTGGCGCCACCTATCAGCCCAGCTTGCAACACGAAGACTACTCCTTGACGCGCATTGTTTACGACCGTGAAGAGCGCAGCCGTTTGGCCATTGAACAAGGAAAGTTTGCTGAAGCCCACTTCATCAAGCCTTATCACACGCTGCTCGAACAATGGTCTGCACACTTCGCAGACTGATCGCCTCTTCGCACAAGGTCGAATTTTCATGAACAAATTGCTTCCCACCTCTACCGCTGGCAGCCTGCCCAAGCCGACCTGGCTCGCTCAGCCCGAAACCCTCTGGTCGCCTTGGAAACTGCACGGCGATGCCCTGCTAGAAGGCAAGCAGGACGCACTGTGCCTGGCGCTGCAGGCGCAGTCGAGCGCTGGGATAGACATCGTCAGTGACGGCGAACAGACACGCCAACATTTCGTGACCACCTTCATCGAACACTTGAGCGGCGTGGACTTCGAGAATCGGCAGACTGTACGCATCCGTGATCGCTACGACGCCAGCGTTCCGACAGTGGTGGGTACGGTCGCCAGGCGCAAGTCAGTGTTCGTCGACGATGCCAGGTTCCTGCGTGGGCAGACTCGACAGCCCATCAAGTGGGCGCTCCCCGGGCCCATGACCATGATCGACACGCTGTACGACAGCCACTACAAGAGTCGCGAGAAGCTCGCGTGGGAGTTTGCCGTATTGCTCAACCAGGAAGCCAGAGAGTTGGAAGCTGCGGGTGTCGACATCATTCAGTTCGACGAGCCCGCCTTCAACGTGTTCTTCGATGAAGTGAACGACTGGGGCATTGCCACGCTCGAGCGGGCATTGGAAGGCCTCAAGTGCGAGACAGCCGTGCATATCTGCTACGGCTACGGGATCAAGGCCAACACTGACTGGAAGAAAACGTTGGGTGCCGAGTGGCGCCAGTATGAAAAAGCATTTCCCAAACTCCAGAAATCCAGCATCGACATCGTGTCGTTGGAATGCCAGAACTCGCGCGTGCCCATGGACCTTATCGAGTTGATCCGCGGCAAGAAAGTCATGGTCGGCGCAATCGATGTGGCCACGCACGCTGTCGAAACACCCGAGGCCGTTGCCGATACATTGCGCAAGGCGCTGGCATTCGTTGACGCCGACAAGCTCTACCCCTGCACCAATTGCGGCATGGCGCCCCTGCCCCGCTCGGTTGCCCAAGGCAAGTTGCGGGCTCTGAGTGCGGGTGCTGCAATCGTGCGGCAGGAATTGTCAGGTGCAGAGCAGCGATAAGCGCACGGCAGCTTGCATTGGACGTTTGGGTCGCTTAGGGTCCTGCGGCGTCAAACAGGAGGTCATGACATGCTACGCCCCTATGTTTTGCCGGATACCGATGCGGTGCTGCAGATCTGGCTCGATGCGTCAGTCCAAGCTCACCACTTCGTGCCTCGCGCCTTCTGGGAGGGCCAGCTCGAAGCGATGCGGACCGTCTACCTGCCCGCCTCACCCTTTGTCATGGCTAAATCGATCAGCACATCTTGATGCATTGCCTGAGGCACAGCCTGGCGAGCCGCTTTCACACGGCCCGCCAAGCCCTCTCATGCCGGCATTGCCACCTTGCTGAACCGCTCCGCCAGAAACGGCGTGATGTCCAATGGCAACGCCTCCTCGTGGATCACCTTGTCCAGCATTACCCCCGTGATCGCCGAGGTCAGCACCCCGGTGCGGAAATGCCCGCAGGCGTTGAAGTAACCCTGCATGTCATCCACGGGCCCGAGGATGGGTAGCTCATCGGGCGAGCCTGGCCGCAGGCCGGCCCAGGTACGCTTGAGGTTGACCTGTTCGAGTGCCGGCACGCAGCGTATGGCGCCCTGGACCAGGCTGCTTATCTCCGGGAAGGTCGTGGTGACATCGAAGCCTTTCTCCTCGGTGGTGCTCCCGATGAGAATCTCCCCATTGTCCTTCTGCGCCATGTAGCAGTCACTGGTGGTGATGCAGCCATCAAGCAGCTTGGGTAGGCGCTCGGTCAATACGATCTGCCCCTTGACGGGTTTGACGGGGATGGACGTGCCCGTGGCCCACTCACTCAATTCGGCGGCCCAGGCGCCAGCCGCATTGATCAGTGTGTCGCAGTGGAAGTCACCGGCCTGTTCGGTACGAACTCCTTTGATACGTCCGCCCTGGTGCATCACGTTGGTGACACGTGTGTTGAGATACAGATCGACGCCGTTCTGCCGCGCGCCTTCCATGTACGCGTCGCCCAGGCGAAACGGGCTGAGCTGGTGGTCGCAGAGAAACTCCAGCGCACCGTGCGCGCTTTCGGTGATCGATGGCTCCGCCTTGCGAAGTGCCTGACGGTCAAGCCAACGGATCTGCGACTGCAGGTGAGGGATATGCTTGACGATGTGCTCGGCGTAAAGCTGATCTTCATCGTCCTGGATCACGTACTTGAGCCCAGTGCGCTCGAACTTGAAGTCCATCCCATGGCGCTCGATCAACTCCTGGTGCAGTTGCGGGTAAAGCGCGTTGGACTCAAGCGCCAGATCGAAGAAGCATTGCGGCAGGATATGCGGTGTGCTCGAGTCCACGGCCACCGCCACGCCATGGGCCTGGCGCTTGGCCTGGGAAGACAGCATGCGAAAGAAAATCACCCCACAGCCCAGGCCCACCGATTCGCCGATGGCCCACAGCCCACCTGCCGAGGCACGCGTGGCATTGCCGGGGCGCTTGTCGTCGATCAGGGCGATGCGCAGGTTGCCGCGCTTGGACAGCTGGTACGCGCAGGACGCGCCAATTACACCGGCACCGGCAATCACGATGTCATAGGTCTTGTTCATGTCAGGCCTCCGTGCCCACGTGCTTGAATGCCGAAAACGGTACCGGGTCTACTGGGAATCGAGGACGCAACCAACCTACGTCAGCGCGGCCAGTGGCGGTGCGCAGTCGATCGCTGCAATAGCCCACGCACATGCGCCCCTGGCAATCCCCCATGCTCACCCGCGTGCGCATCTTCAGCCCGGCCATGTCTTGAACCCCCTGCTCCAATGCCAGATCGATGGCGTCGCGCGTCACCTGCTCACAGCGGCAAATCACTGTGTCAGCCTGTGGCAACTCGACCTGCGCTGGCCCCCGCGCGGTATAGCGCTCGACGCCGGAGCGGAAACGCTTGATGCCTGCCAACTGGCCCAGGTAACGCTCGCGCCGTTCAATGGCCTGCGCGGCGTTCAGCACGCCACGCTGCTGCAGAATTGACACAGCCGCGATGCGCCCGGTCAGCATGGCCGCCTCCCCGCCGCGGATGCCGGCCATGTCGCCTGCCAGGTGAATATGTTCCAGGCTGCTTTGCTGCCATACGTTGCACTCGGCGCGCAGATAGCCATCGGTGCTGTAGCCATGGGCAAGGCCCAATTGCTGGCTGAGCTGCGTACGCGGAATGAAGCCGTAGCCTACCGCCAGCGTCTGCACCGACTCGCGGCGCACCTGGGTCATGTCCGCCCTCCAGGCATCGTCGTAGGGCGCCACGCTGACTTCGGCCAACTCACCTTCGCCCCGCGCCTGGACCACGCCCCAGCCGTAGTGCATGGGAATGCCGTGCAACTTCAGGTAGGCCAGCATGCTCAGGCCGTCGAGGAACAGCTGGGGCTTGTTCATTAGCGCCAGGCTCTGGCGCGCGATACGGTTGAACGCACAGGCCTCGTACACCCCCGCCACCTTGGCTCCGGCGGCGTGCAACTGGCAGGCAACCAACGGCAGTAGCGGGCCTGTGCCAGCGATCAGGGTCGTGCCCAGTGGCTTGACCACGTTACTTTTGATCTGCAATTGCAACCCGCCGAGCAGAATGACGCCCGGCAGGGTCCAGCCTGGAAACGGCACATTGCGTTCATGGCAACCGGCTGCCAGGATCAGCTGCTCGAAGGCCAGCGGCTGCAACTGCTCCTGCTCGTCGAGCACGACCAGGCTACGGTCATCACCGCCCACGACACGGCTATTGAGCCGCAGGTCGATAGACTGCGCACGGGCGGCGAAGTCGGTGTGCAGTTTATCCAGTGCCTTGCTGTAGCGAGCGCCCAGGTAGCCCAGGTCGACACCTGCGCGCAGCGGGCCACGATAGACCACCCCGCCGGGGCGCGATGCCTCGTCGATCAGCGTGCAGCGCATGCCGGCGTCTGCCAGCTCGATGGCGGCAGCCATTCCCGCCGAACCCCCTCCGACAATCACTGGATGCCCACTCATACCCGCGCCTCCCCGACAACCGCATTGACCCGGGTCTCGATGCGCATGCCAGCCCGCACCAGCGTCTGACAGGCGCGCCGCTTGGGGCGTCCATCGATAGCGACAAGACAGCAATGGCACACCCCCATGCCGCAGAAGGCGCCACTGACCTGGCCATGGTCGTTGAGGGCGAGCTGACGCACGCCCACGGCATTGAGCACACTCAGAACTGTTTCGCCAGGGGCGGCAGTCACGGCCTTGCCGTTGATGGAGAGGGGGATTTGTTCAGCCGGGAGTGGCTGTATATCGAGGGTTCGTTCCATGGAATGTCGTCTGCCTTCCGTGATTGAAAGGCAGACAGACTACGGGAGGCGTCAGGCCGAAAAATTGACTTGGGACTAGGTTTTACAGCTTTTTTCAGGCCCTTCTCGAGCGCTGTAAGCAACCCCGCCCGGCGCTGAAGAACGTCTGTAAGCGAAGTCACCTTCTGCCAGTGGAATCAATGCTTCGGAGCCCCTGACACTTCTAACATGCCGTCAGAGAAATCGCTCCACATCCATGCCGAACACTTGCCGATACCCCCTGCAAAACGCCTCCCATTCGGCCGTTGCCCAGTCAGACCTGCGCTTGACCTGTCGTAAGTCGTGACGGCTAGCTTTCATTGCAGTCAGCCGCTGCCTGGCCTTTTCGAAATCCAGCAACGCGATCTTGATGCCAGACTCGTCGAAGGCGACGAACACATGCTTCAAATACAGGCAACCATGCTGCCAACGCCCCAGATTCAGCGTGGCCAGCGCGCGCCCATACGCCTCGAGAATGTCGTGGTGTAGCTTGGGCTCGATGGTCTTGTCCAGGCCTTGGAGGTAAAAGTCTTCAAGCGATACATAACCATCCAGCCCTGCCGTGACCATTACCGCTCGCCACTCACCGTCCTGCTTGTGGACGTCACTGTGCAGCAGTAACGGCGTAGCGACGCCCAGCGCTGCAGCGGCGCGCAGCGCCTTGGCCTCGCGGGCCACCGTCGGATAGCCGAACGGGTGGACCAGGCTGCGGTAGATATGGCCGACCTGCTGCTTCTTGTAGAACGTGAAGCCGTCGAGCTCGACCTTCAATACACCGCTCTCGCCGCCCCTGCGGATATTTGGCGGCTCTACCCACACCCCAGGAGCACTCAGAATGGCCTGCACTGGTGGATGAGAAGCCTCAAGGCCAGACGCGCTAACGTGTTTCATTAAAACCTGCTGAATATTGAGCCACACTGCGGCAAGGGGCGAAATATATCAGTCAAATCTGAAAGAAAGCGATTATTGCGACACGGCGTTGATCGTTTTTTACAGGCATGAACGGACAAAACTGCGGGCGCAATCGCCATTGTCAGACAATCCGGCAGCCGTAAGCTTCAGTTGCGCCAGTTCGCCGAAGTCGAGCCACCTCCCGCTCAACCCCTGATAGTCCATAGCTGATCGATTCGGGTGGTGTAGGACTGGCTCATCATCTCCCGTTTCATGCCCCAGTCCGGTGCGGCTGGCACGCTAGCCACACGGACCGTCCCCCTGCCCCAACGCTCATTGATACTGTCCATTACTTCCATGAGACGATCGCAGGCTGCCGATTGCCTGGGGGCGAACAAGTCATCCGAAAAATCACCCGGCTGACGCAGGTCCATCAGTAGCACCTCCGCCTTGCTGTAACGAAGCCCCGGCCGGAAGATCCGCTCCACGGCATCGGTAGCCAATCGGGTCAGCAGCAGCGTGTCACAGGTCGGATAGGGAAGCTCCACCCAGGCGCCTTGGGCATGGTGCACTTCGTTCGGGTTGAACATGCCCGTGCGGATGCTCACCCGCATGCGCTTGCACACCGACCCCTGGGCCCTGAGCTTCTCGGCAGCACGGCCGACATAGGTGGCCACCGCCTGCTTGATCGGCGCCAGCTCGCTCAGGCGCATGCCGAACATTCGGCTGCTGCAGATTTCCTGCTTGGGCGGTTCGACATCGTCCAGTTCCAGGCAAGGAGTGCCCGCCAGCTCCCTGGCCGTTTTTTCCACCACCACGTTGAAGCGTTGTCGCAACGTCCAGGCATCGGCGCGGGCCAAATCCATTGCCGTACGAATGCCCATGGCCTCCAGGTGCGCGGTCATCTTGCGCCCGATGCCCCACACCTCCTTGACCGCGGTATTGCGCAGCACCCAGTCCCGTTTGACCGGGTCGGTGATGTCCACCACGCCGCCAGTGTGGCTCTGCAGCCGCTTGGCAGTGTGATTGGCCAGCTTGGCCAGGGTCTTGGTGCGTGCGATACCCACACCGACAGGAATGCCGGTGCACTGGGCGATGCGCAAGCGCAGCCGGTGCCCGAACAGCGTCAGGTCCTGGGCCACGCCAGTGAGGTCAGCAAAACATTCGTCGATGCTGTAGACCTCGGTAGCCGGCACCATCGATTCGATCAGCGTCATCACCCGCTCGCTCATGTCGCCATACAACGCGTAATTGCTACTGAATGCCACGACACCGTGCCGGCGGAGTTTTTCCCGCGCCTGAAAATAAGGCTCGCCCATTTTCACGAATGGCTTGGCGTCATAGGACCGGGCAATGACGCAGCCGTCGTTGTTGCTCAGCACCACGATCGGCGTCTTCGCCAGATCGGGCCGAAATACGCGCTCACAACTGGCGTAGAACGCGTTGCAGTCGATCAGCGCGAATATCGGCTCACTGTGCATGATCGCGGACGCTATAGCGCACCACGCCCCAAATGAGCAGATCATCACCCTCCATGACATAGCGCGGCGGGTAGGCTCGGTTCTCGGATTTCAAGATCACCACACCGTCACGTCGGTGCAGGCGTTTGCACACTGGCTCACAGTTGATGGCCGCAATCACGATATCCCCGTGCTCGGCCTCGCGCCCCCGGTCCACTACCACGATATCGCCCGAATAGATGCCAGCGCCTTGCATGCTGTCACCCTCCACTTTCACCAGATACACATGCGGTGCGCGGATGTCGAATAGCTCATCAAGGGATATGTGGCCTTCAAGATGATCCGCGGCAGGCGATGGAAAACCGGCCGGAACGTAGTACGAATAAATCGGGAGTGGTTCAGAGCTGCCACAGGGCGCGCCCAGGAAGGTGATGGTCATGAGAGAAAGTCCAATGCAAACTGTATGCATATACAGTTAAACTGGCATCGGCGAATGGGTCAATCCTGAACGTGTGAATTTCTGACGGACGAGAGGTGGATACATGTGCGGACGCTACTCGATCTACGAGTCGATGGATCACTACTTGCGACAACTGGCGCTGGATCTGGTCGTGATCAACGGCTATGACCATGAACCGATTGATCGCTATAACGTGGCGCCTTCTACCCGTGTCGAAGTTATACGCCAGGCTGAAGATGGCCTGCATGTAGACAACGTGAAGTGGGGATGGTCGCCTCACTGGGCCAAAGGCAAGCGACTCGACCCCATCAATGCCCGGGCCGAAACTGTAACCACTGGCAAGTTCTTCAAGAGTCTCTGGCCACATGCACGAGCGCTCGCCCCCGCCAATGGCTGGTTTGAATGGCTGCCAGATGCGCAAAACCCCAAGCGCAAGCAACCCTACTACATCACCAGCGCTGATGGTGCACCGCTCTACTTTGCCGCGCTTGCCGAAGTTCACCAGACCCTTGAACCGGACGAGCGCGATGGTTTCGTGATCATCACGGCAGCCGCTGACCAAGGCTTGATCGATATTCATGACCGAAAGCCCCTGGTGTTGGCACCGCACCTTGCAAGGGAGTGGTTAGACCCTGCCACTTCAGCGCAGCGCGCCGAGGCGATCGTGGCAGCAGGCTGCCGTCCGGCCACTGACTTTCGCTGGCATCCGGTCGACAAGGCCGTTGGCAATGTTCGTAACCAGGGTGCGCAATTGATAAGGCCGACTGCCGAAGAGAGCAGGCAGGGTGATCTCGAGTTCTGAATAGAACGTCGTGCGGGGGTGTGCGAGCCAAATAACACAGCTAGCGTGATAGCCTGCGCACCCGCAGGCTGGGTAGCAAACAGCTTGCACGCACTTTGAAAAAGACCGACGAAGGATTACGTCACGGACCGCAAACGTTCCCACCTCCTCCCGCTTGTTGGGTTGATTACCCTGCTGGCAGGCTGCACCGAAGAAAAAGTGCCCGAGCCAACGGCAGACAACTGTGGCCCGCAGCTGTACGAAAAAAACCTTGCCAGTTTGTCAAAGGAAGCCAACCGCAAGGAATTCATTGCCAACTGCGAGAGCTTCCTGGCAGCGAAGAAAATGACGGAATGGAAGTTCGAGAAAAGTCCCAAGGGCAAGTACTGATCAGCTGGCCCAGGTGATTGCAAATCCGGTGATCTAACCAGCAGAAACGCCGCCTTTACAGGCGGCGTTTCTGGCGAACTCCGGCCCTCAGGCCTTTGCGCACGAGTACGCCGTTAGCAGAAGCGGTGACTGCGCATGGTCATTGCTTCGAAAGTGAGTCAAGGTTTGAAGCCTTTGTCCTGGCTTTCGTCAGGTGGTGTGATATTCCAGAAATTGTCACTGGCCTCTTGCTGTTCCTTGGCCTTCTGATCAGCCTCGGAGTCGAAACAGCCCCCAAGCAAGAGCGCTGTTACAGCAATACAAGCGATTCCGGTAGTCGTGCGTGTCATGGTTCCCTCCTGTGAATTTTATGCTTTCTACCCAATCTGAAATTGGGTGCATCATGGATGCTCAAGATCAGCCATTGTTCCGTTGGTCTGCGTTGAGTGAACAGCCTGACGTCCGCATTGAAGCGTCACGCTGCGCAGAGCTGTCACGGTGTGAAGCCCTTGTCTTTACTGCGGTCCGGTGGAGGGATATTCCACAGTTTCTCACTATTTTCCTGCTGGGCTTTTGCTTTATGGTCCGGTTCGGGCTCGAAGCATCCGCTGAGAAAAAGGGTCGTGGCAGCGAGAAGTACAGCGCTCATTAAAAGGTGTTTCATCAGGTTCCGTCCTCTGAAAAGTCGAGGACGATATACCAGAGCTTGAGAGCGGGCGCAAAGTGCAGAAGGCTCGGTTGTGACCGATCATTCCCGAGCCGGGTCGAATTGTTTCTCGCGGATGCACAGCAGCGGAATCATGCCGCAAAGGAAATACGCAGCACCAACGATCAGAAAACCGACACCGATCGAGCCCTGGGTGGCGAAGAAGCCAATGGCAGCCGGCGAGACCGCTGCACCAATACGCCCGATATTGTAGGCACCCCCAACCGCAGAGCCACGGAACTTGGCCTCGAAGCTTTCCGTCATGTACGTGGCGTTGACGCTGTAAGGCACGCCATAGAGGAAGCCGAAGACAATCAACAGCCAGAGAATGTTTTCCGGCTGGTTGAACAGCACGATGATCGGCAGGAACAGCGCCGTGCCCAGGCAACCAGCGGCAAATACCTTGCGCCGCCCAAACTTGTCCGCCGCCATGCCGGCGATGACCTTGCCGAGGATCGAAGCGGTGTAGGTGCCGACCAGGAACGTGGTCATCTGCTTGAACGCCATGCCCAGCTCGGTTTCCAGGTAGCTGGGCATCCAGTTGTTGACGCCATAGTTACCGAACTGCAGGAAGCCGGCGGTCAGTGACCAGAGCACGAACATTTTCGCGGCATTGGGGTTGGCGAAGATCTGTTTGTACTTGCCGCCCTCTACGCGCTCACGCGCCTTGCGCTCTGCGCGATCAGCACTCTGCAGACGGGTCCAGGTAGAAGGTTCCGGCACCATCTTGTGCATCAGCAGGGCTAGAATCACCGGCGTGACGCCCACGAAGAACAACGTGCGCCAGCCGTAGCTTGGCAATATCCAGGCAGCGAGCAGCGTTGCAACGATATAGCCGACCGACCAGCCCGCTTGCAGGCTGCCAAGAACGGTATTTCGAAACCGGGTAGGTACGTACTCGGCCATGAGTGTATTACATGCAACGTACACCGAACCGAGGCCCAGGGCCGAGACAAAGCGAATAATCGCAAACTGCACATAGTTCTCGGTAAAGCCCAACAGCCCCGTACCAAGGCTGAACAGCAGCACACTGAGCACCACGGTACGTACCCGCCCGAGACGGTCGGTCGCCCAACCACCGTAAATGCCCCCAACAGCCATGCCGGCCAGGGTGCAACTGCCGAGCATGCCAGCCTGCAGGCCAGTCAGGCCGAATTCCGTTTTAAGCGTGGCCAGGCTATAGGCCAGGATCATGACATCGGCGCCATCGATGACCATCGTCAGGAAGCAAAACACGAAGGCTGTGATCCAGGTCCGCTCGGTGGACGCGGCGGTGACCCCGGCGGGGTTAGGGTTGTGCATGTTTTATCCTTATTATGGCGGGTTACGGCGTGCCTGTTCCGGCACTACACGGCGCTGCGGCAACAGCGCGAGCGGCGGGCACAGCCCACCGCCAAAGGCCGTCACAACCTGCGGTAAAACCTGTATTCACGCAAACGAAAAAATATCGGGCCTGCATTCCCGATAGGAATGGCCGGGTTTACAAGGCGCAAGCCGCTGTCGCTGACGACTCGGCATGCCGTGATACAGCAGGTGCATGTACCGGAGGCCAGGCATGCGAAAAAGTCAGGCAGCGATTCGGTTAATTCGTTTGCCAGGACGGCGCGTCACCGTGATCAATGCAGGCCTCGAATTTCCCAGGAGGCCCACCATGGACCCGGTCCGTTTCATGCACCCCGACGCAATCCGTGCGCTTTTCAGTGCCGCCCTGTCAGCGATGTACAAGCAGGAGGTACCGCTGTATGGCGATTTGCTGGACCTGGTCGCCGAGGTCAATACCCAGACCCTGGCCGCCCAGCCCGCGCTGGCAGAACGACTGCGTAGCAGCGGTGACGAGCAACGCCTGAGCGTGGAACGCCATGGCGCTATACGTGTTGGAACGGCCGAGGAGCTGCAAGGCTTGCGCCGACTGTTCGCGGTCATGGGCATGTCGCCAGTCGGCTACTACGACCTGAGCATCGCCGCCGTGCCGGTGCATGCCACTGCGTTCCGACCGATCGAGGCCGCATCGCTGCGCGCCAATCCGTTCAGGGTGTTCACCTCGCTGTTGCGGCTCGAATTGATCGAAGACCCACAACTGCGTGAACAGGCCTGCCAGTTGCTGAACGCGCGGACCATTTTCACCCCTGGTGTACTGGCGCTCATCGATCGCCACGAACGTGACGGCGGGCTTACCGATACGGACGCTCAAGCGTTCGTCCAAGAGGCGCTGGAAACCTTTCGCTGGCACCAGAGCGCGACGGTCAGCGCCCAGCAATACCGCGCCCTGCACGATCAGCATCGCCTGATCGCTGACGTGGTGGCGTTTCGTGGGCCGCACATCAACCACCTCACGCCCCGCACGCTCGACATCGACCGCGCGCAGGCCCAGATGCGTTCGCGCGGCATGACCCCCAAGGCAGTCATCGAAGGGCCGCCGCCGCGCCAATGCCCGATCCTGTTGCGTCAGACAAGCTTCAAGGCCTTGCAGGAAGCGGTGACCTTCGCTGGCGGTGATGGGGCCCCGGGGCATCACACGGCTCGCTTCGGAGAAATCGAGCAACGAGGCGCGGCGCTGACACCTGCGGGCAAGGCGCTGTATGACCGGCTGTTGAGCCAAGCCCGGCAAGCCCTGGGCGCAGCACCCTGCGCAGATAACGCCGAGCAGTACGCGCACATACTCAACACAGTATTCAGCGCGTTTCCTGACGACTACGCCTCGCTGCGCACGCACAAGCTCGCTTACTTCAATTACTACGTGAGGGATGCGAGCAAAGCGCATGGGACGAATCTGGAAGCACTGATCGAACAAGGTGCAGTCGGCTTCGAGCCATTGGTATATGAGGACTTCCTGCCTGTGAGCGCCGCCGGGATCTTTCAGTCCAACCTCGGCGAAAGCGCCAAGGCCGACGCCATGACGCAAGGTAACCAGCAGCAGCTGGAGGCAGCGCTGGGCGCTTGTGTGATCGACGAAACGACTCTGTACGCCCAGGCCCAGGCGCAATCCATCGCGTCCTGCCTGCACGCGCTTGAAATCCCGGCGACCAGCGCATAGATTGGCCGACCGCCCAGCCGCCCTGGCCCAGGCGGCTCGTCCGGCCTGCCTGGCCATAGTTTTAGGTGATGCCTGCACGCCATGCACAAGAAATTGCTTCCGTCGATGATGTCGCTGCAGTGCTTTGAATCCACTGCCCGTCATGCCAGCTTCACCCTCGCTGCCCGTGAACTGAACCTGACGCAGAGCGCCGTCAGCAAGCAGGTCGCTCAGCTTGAGCAGATGTTGCAGCGCCGGCTGTTCAATCGGTTGCGTGGCGGCTTGCAACTGACCGCCGTGGGCGAGCTGTACCTGAGCGAAGTTGGCAAGATCTTGAGCCAGACGGACATCTCGACGCGCTTCATCCTGACGTTCGATGGGCAGGCAGAAACCTTGAGAATCGCGACCCAGCCGACATTCGGCTCGCGCTGGTTGATTCCTCGGTTGCCGGCATTCAGCGCAGCGTTTGCGCACGTACGGCTAAGCGTGCGCAATGAGCTGGAGCCATTCGACCTGTTGCAGGCCAAGGCGGACGTTGCATTCTTCTATGGACGCGGCACCTGGCCCGGCGCCCAATGCGTCGAGCTGTTTCGCGAAGACGTCGTGCCCGTGTGCGCCCCTGCTCTGCTGCTGCACCGGCCGCTGAAGGCTATCGATGACATTCACAGCCATACGCTCTTGCAGTGCGTTTCGCGACCCGAGGCGTGGCATGACTGGCTGGGCGCCCAGGCAATGACCTCCAGAAACAGCTACAGGGGCCCGCAGTTCGACACCTTCGACCTGTGCATTCGCGCAGCGATCGCAGGCTTGGGTGTGGCCCTGGTACCCAGGTTCATGGTGACAGAAGAACTGCAGCGCGGGGCCTTGTTGATCCCCCTGCACTACTATGCACCCAGCCCGGATGCTCATTACGTGGCCTATGCGACCCAGAGTCACGATTCACCGAAGATTCGCAATTTCGTGGACTGGGTGTGCGAACAGACGCCTTGAGCGGACCAGCGACAGGCCCCCATGCGCCGCCACTGTTGCAGGTACAGGACAGTCAGCCACCTTACATGACCGGGGTTACCACTTGTCCGCCATGTAAAACATACCGCCACCCAGCGCAGTCAGGAACAGCCCTCCCAGCACGTCTGTCAGGGGGGCTTGGCCATGAATATACGCTTCGATTTGAGAGGCAAGAAACAACACGGCCAATACCAGAACCACGGCCGATATGCGTCGCTGAATCTTGAACCTGGATTTTTCGGGGCCGATCCACCACATGCGCGTTTTCCTTGGGCGGGTTGAGTACTGAACCTTAGCTACATCATGGGCCCTTGGCCAACGACCAGACGTAAACGCTGCCGGCCAGTGACTGGTTGAAGGGTAGACACACTGCGCCAGCAGAGCAGTATTACAGGGTCGTCATTAGATACGCCGCAAAGCCCTTGGCTACGCGCCAAGGCTTCAAGGCGGACAAGTGGTCGAACACTCGACTGGAGTTGCCTGCCAGCCCTGCAAGTACAAGGTAAACGACCCACTTTCGCAGCGCCCTTGAGATTTTTCTTTTCATGACTCGAAACAAAGGGCACGCCTCGGGGAAATTCTGCCGCTTGAATCGCAGAAGCCCATCATCATTCTGGGTGTCAACGTTACTCTTTTAATTGCACGCGCTTGGGTATGAATAACAACATCCGACCCATGGCAACCGAAGGGCAAAACCCATAGGCATTAAAAAAGCCCCGCAACCTAAATGGCTGCGGGGCTTTCGAATGGTGGAGGCCGAGGTCGGAATCGAACCGGCGTAGACGGATTTGCAATCCGGAGCATAACCACTTTGCTACTCGGCCTCAAAGTCAGGATCTAGCAGCTTACGCTTCGCTATCTCCCCGAAACACCGCACCTTTAAAGCTTGCTGCGTTTCGATGGGCGCCATTATGTCTACATTCACTTAACCGTGCAACCCCCTGAACGAAAAAAAATTTCAGCAGGTTCAAGGTGTTAGCGCAGGCGCCCAAGTTTGCTCCACAACCCCACCAGCGTATTCTCCACGGTGCCGCTGGCCGCCATGCCAATACGCTCCTGCAGGCTCTTGCGCTCTGCGAAGTGCAGGTGGAACAGGTTGGCACTGCGCGCACGCTCGCTGAGGTATTCATCGCTGGTCTGCAACGTATCCACCAGCTTGCGGTTCAGAGCTGCAATGCCCAGCCACACTTCACCGGTGGCTACTTCATCAATATGCAGCTGGGGGCGGTAGCGGGCGACGAAGTCCTTGAACAATTGATGGGTCACATCCAGGTCTTCCTGAAACTTCTCCCTGCCCTTTTCGGTGTTTTCACCCAGCACGGTGAGGGTGCGCTTGTATTCACCGGCCGTCAGCATCTCGACATCGATATCGTGCTTCTTCAACAGGCGATTGATGTTGGGCAACTGTGCCACTACCCCGATGGAGCCGAGCACCGCAAAAGGTGCGCTGATGATCTTCTCGCCAATGCAGGCCATCATGTACCCGCCGCTTGCAGCCACCTTGTCGATGCACACCGTCAAGGGGATGCCGGCTTGGCGAATGCGGACCAGCTGGGAGGCAGCCAGGCCATAGCTATGCACCAGCCCGCCCCCGCTTTCCAGGCGTAGTACCACCTCGTCTTGAGGGGTGGCGAGGGTGAGCAGTGCAGTGATTTCGTTGCGCAGGCTTTCAGTTGCAGATGCTTTGATGTCGCCGTCGAAATCGAGCACGAAGACCCTGGCTTTTTCTTCTGCCTTGTCCTTGCGGGTTTTCTTTTCGGTCTTGGCCTGCTGCTTGCGTAACGCCTTGAGCTGAGCCTTGTCCAACAGGCCTGATTCCAACCGCTCGCGCAGGTCCTTGTAGAACGCGTTCAAGCGGGTAACCTGCAATTGCCCACCCGGTTTGCGCCGCCCTTTACCGCGCAAGCCGGCAATGGCCGACAGCACGATGAGAACAGCGATCACCAGGGTGGCGGTTTTGGCGAGAAAGCTTGCGTATTCGGCAAGAAACTCCACGGTGACTCCTTCGATAGCTGCGCCAGAGGGCGCGTGAATGGTACAAGCATACCGGTGCACCTAAAGCGCTGCCAGGGGATGTAAACGCTGGCAATACCTTTCAAACGACCTTTTCAAACGCTTGTATGTTTTTCGTTGACAGCGCCGTACACCGCACCCTAACCTCGGCAGCAACCTTCAATGGCGGAAGCGTTCGTGGGCAACCTCTACCTGATTCGACACGGCCAGGCCTCCTTCGGCGCACAGGACTACGATGTGCTGTCGCCCGTTGGCGTGCGCCAGAGTCAGGCGCTGGGTGAGCACCTTGCTCAGCTAGGGGTACGGTTGGAGCGATGTGTGGCGGGCGATCTGCGTCGCCAGCAGGACACTGCCCGCCTCGCCCTTCAAGCAATGCAGGCCGGTGGCAACGCCGTGCCGGCTGTTGAGACCGACGCGGCTTTCAACGAGTTCGACGCCGATGGGGTGATCCGTGCGCTGTTGCCCGGTTTGTCGATAGACGAACCCAACGCCCCAGCAATCCTGAGCAACGTCGCGCAGCACCGCAGCGAATTTCAGCGCCTGTTCGCGCTGATGGTGCAACGCTGGCACGCAGGAACCCATGGCAGCGACGAGCTGGAAACCTGGGAAGCGTTCACTGCCCGCGTGCGCGAAGGGCTGAACCGCGTGCTGGACAGCGCAGGCAGTGGCGACAACATTGCCATTTTCACCTCCGGTGGCACCATTGCCGCCTTGCTGCACCTGGTTTCAGGCATTACCCCGGATCAGGCATTTGCCTTGAACTGGCAGATAATCAACACGTCGCTGAGCCAATTGAAGTTCAGAGGCCGCGACGTGGCATTGGCTTCTTTCAACAGTCAAGCCCATGTGCAACTGTTGAGGACGCCGGAGCTCATCACCTACCGGTGAGCCCGGCCTGTTGTGTCCCTGCGGGGACGTGAAAATCACTCTATAAGGAATGCGCCATGACCTCCGTAGCTGATGCCGTCAAAAAGATGCAAGAAAAATTCAACCCATCCGCTGCCCAAGGCCTGGACCTGGTATTCGGCTTCAACATCACCGATGAAGACAAGCACTACGCCCTGATCGTCAAGGACGGCACCTGCGAACTGCAGGAAGGCGAGAACCCAGACGCCAACTGCACGTTGGTAATGGACAGCGAAACACTCAAGGGCATCGTCAGCGGCGAAACCGACGGCATGCAGGCTTTCATGGGCGGCAAGCTGCGTGTGGAAGGCGACATGATGCTGTCGATGAAGCTTAGCGAACTGTTCCCATCCTGAGCAGCATCTCTGGATGACCCTGAACCGAAGCCCATAAGGCTTCGGTTTTTTTTGGTCCGGCGCTTACCGGCACGGCAAGCATCAAAGGCGTTGATCGACCAGCAACACCCTGGCCAATAGCGACCTGGGACGCTTGTCCCAACCGAGCGCAAGCATTAGATTGCAAAATAGTCCGAGTGATCGAGAATAAGGAAAACCCATGACGCTCACCGACGAGTCCACGCAAGTACGTTCCGGCGAAGAGCTTGACCTGGCAGCCATCGACCGCTACCTCAAGGCGCACATTGACGGCTTGACTGGTGCGCCCGCCGTCAGCCAGTTCCCGGGTGGTGCGTCCAACCTCACCTACCTGGTCAAATACGCTGACCGAGAATTGGTCTTGCGCCGTCCGCCGTTCGGGCAAAAAGCCAAGTCGGCGCACGACATGGGGCGTGAGTTTCGTATTCTCAACCAGCTCAACAATGGGTTTCCCTACTGCCCCAAGGCCTATGCGTACTGCACCGATACCCACCTGATCGGCAGTGAGTTCTACGTCATGGAGCGCGTCAAAGGGGTCATTCTGCGCTCGGACATCCCCACTGCACTTAACCTCGATGCTGCACGCACCACAGCGTTGTGCAAAAGCTTCATTGACCGCTTGGTTGACTTGCATCGCGTGGACTACAGCGCCTGCGGCTTGAGCGACCTGGGTAAGCCAGACGGTTACGTGCAACGCCAGATAGAAGGGTGGGCCAGCCGCTACGACAAGGCCATGACCCCCGACGCCCCGCGCTGGGAGCAGGTCAAAACCTGGTTGCGCGAGAAAATGCCTGCCGACCACGTCACACCTGCAATCGTGCATAACGACTACCGGTTCGACAATGTCATCCTGGATGCCGACAACCCGATGCGCATCATTGGCGTGCTGGACTGGGAAATGGCCACCTTGGGCGACCCCTTGATGGACCTGGGCAACAGCCTGGCGTACTGGATCCAGGCAGACGACCCGGCGCCGGTACAACTGATGCGTCGTCAGCCGAGCAACGCGCCGGGCATGCTTACCCGGCGCCAGTTCGTGGACTATTACGCCGAGCGTGCAGGCATCGACCTGGACAACTTCGATTTCTACTATTGTTACGGTCTGTTCCGTCTGGCCGGCATCGTCCAGCAGATCTACTTCCGTTATTTCCATGGCCAGACCCAGGACAAGCGTTTCGCCCAATTCATTCACATGAACCGGCTGCTGGAGCAGATGACCTTGCAGGTCATTGCCAAGTCCAGCCTCTGATCACCAGCACACCTTACGACAACAAGGGACCAGCAGCATGCCGCAGACCGACCTGTTCGACCTTCAGGGCAAGATCGCTTTTGTTTCCGGGGCCAGCCGAGGCATTGGCGAAGCGATTGCACACTTGCTGGCGCAGCAAGGTGCACATGTAATCGTCTCCAGCCGCAAGCTCGAGGGCTGCCAACACGTTGCCGATGCCATCATCGCCGGCGGCGGCAAGGCCACGGCAGTGGCGTGCCACATCGGCGAACTGGAGCAAATCCAGCAGGTATTCGCCGGTATACGCGAGCAGTTCGGACGCCTGGACATCCTCGTGAACAATGCCGCGACCAACCCGCAGTTCTGCAATGTGCTGGACACGGATCCGGCGGCATTCCAGAAAACCGTGGATGTGAACATTCGCGGCTATTTCTTCATGTCGGTGGAGGCAGGCAAGCTGATGCGCGAGCACGGCGCCGGCAGCATCATCAACGTGGCCTCGATCAATGGCGTTTCACCTGGCCTGTTCCAGGGCATCTATTCGGTGACCAAGGCGGCGGTTATCAACATGACCAAGGTGTTTGCCAAGGAGTGTGCGCAGCTCGGGATTCGCTGCAATGCCTTGTTGCCAGGCCTGACCGACACCAAGTTTGCATCGGCACTGGTCAAAAACGAAGCCATCCTCAATACCGCGCTACAGCAAATCCCCCTCAAGCGCGTGGCAGACCCGAAGGAAATGGCCGGGGCTGTGCTGTACCTGGCAAGCGACGCCTCCAGCTATACCACCGGGGCGGCGCTCAACGTCGACGGTGGCTACCTGTCCTGATCAGGTTTTGACGGCTGTCAGGGTGTAGCTCAGTGGCAGGCGGGCGGGTTGCTCGCGCAGCCGCCACTCCCCGTCCGGGCCCTTGTCCATCTGGCCCGGCAGCGCCTCCCACGGCACGCTTCGGTGTTCTACCAGCGCTGTCAGTTGCAACCCGTTGGCCATCAACGCGGTGATCAGCTCGCCCAGCCCGTGGTTCCACTCATGGGTCTGGGTGTTGGTCAATCGCTGCGAGGTGGCCACATAGGTCTCGTCGCTCTGCCATACGGTTGGCTGCTCGCATTCGAAATACGGATAGTCGAGCTGCAGGCGGTCCTGATGGCCTTCATTGACTGCCCAAAGCATGGGGTGCCCCTCGCGCAAGAATAGCCGGCCACCGGGCTTTAGCAGGGCTGCCACGGTGTGTGCCCACGGCGCGATGCGCGGCAGCCAACACAGGGCGCCGATGCCGGTATAGACCAGATCGAACGTGCCTGCCGGTAACACCTGGGCTGCGGCGTACACATCGGCCTGATGGTAGTCGATGGGCGTAGCACACAGGGTTGCCAGGCGCCGGGCCTGGGCCAGGGAGGCTGAGGAGAAATCCAGGCCGCACACATCGGCGCCCAGCCGGGCAAGCGAAAGCGTGTCGGTGCCGATGTGACATTGCAGGTGCACCGCCCTTTGCCCCTCGATATGGCCCAGCATCGGCAGGTCGAACTGAACAGTCTGCGAAAGGTGCGCGGGGCGTTGGACGTACTGTTCGAACTGGTACTCCTGCGAGGCTGCGTGCAGCGGTGCGCGCTCGTCCCAATTGGCCTGGTTCAGCTGTAATGAAGGGTTCACGGCGACATCCTTGATGGGCGATGGCACATGCTAGCGGCCGATGCCACGGACATGACAGCGTACGGATGCAAAAAAGTGTAAAGCCCTGGCTTGCCCTTTACCCATCAAAGACAGGTTGCGGCCGCCGCCCGGCGCTGCAACGAGACGCCGTTGTCGTTCTGTGTGTAGTAATCGATACGCGTACCGCCGTCCTGCGGGTAGACATCGACGAACGTCTCGGCCTCGCGGGTATAAACCGTAAAGCCGCCTTGCTTGCGCGGCTCCAGGTAGCCGCTGGCGTCCTGGCCGAACACGCGCTCTTCCTGCCACCCGTACTGGATGCACTGGGCAACGCGTTCAGGCGCCTTGCGCGAGTTCATGTGCGTAGTGGGTTGGCCGCTGCGGGCCGCATCCATGGTCGCAGAAGCACAACCGACCAGCAGCACGGCTGCGGCCACGGGCAAAATCACACGCATGGTCCATCCTCGAAATCATTAAGAAGGAGGCGACTCTAGCACTGGCATGGACGAGAGTGAATTGTGGTGCGACTTCCGCTGTCCTAGCACAAACACCACGCAACAAGGAAATCGCCATGAAACTGCACTACCTGCTCCTCGCTGCCCTGCCCTGCCTGCCGATGGTCGCCACTGCAGCAACGTCCACTGACGATAGCGTGCAGAATTCGGCCACCCACAACCGTGAACTGAAAGAAGGCGACAAAGCCCCGGATCAATACAAGCGCGACGAAGCGGCCATCAAGGACTGGAAAGCCAAGGGCCTGCCGGCACCGGAAAAAGAAAGCCATTGGGTACGCATGGGCGATCGCTACGTCCTCGTACAAACGACCAATGGCGTGGTTCTGGCCATCCAGCACGTCAAATGACCCATTGCCCGGCGGGTGTCAGGCACCCGCCGGGCAAGCCCCCGCGTCGCCCCTCCTCGATAAACACTGCAATACATCAACACCTCATACACGCTCAGGTGGCACACTACCGGCTATTGTTCATGTGCCCTGTGTGAAGGAACACCTCTCCCGATGAATTTAGAGCTGACATGGGTGCTGGCCCTGCTTGCCATTGTCGTCGTGCTGTTCATCATCAACCGTCCACGCATGGATGTCGTAGCGCTGCTGGTGATCGTAGCGTTGCCACTGTCGGGCGTGCTGACGATCGAACAAGCGCTGGCAGGTTTCAGTGACCCGAACGTCGTGCTCATCGCTGCCCTGTTCGTCATCGGTGAAGGCTTGGTGCGCACCGGTATCGCTTATCGCATCGGTGAATGGATGAGCGAACGGGCAGGCAACAGCGAGGCGCGGCTACTGGTACTGCTGATGGTCGCGGTGGCCGGCCTGGGTTCGGTCATGAGCTCCACGGGGGTAGTGGCCATCTTCATACCGGTCGTGCTGAGCATCGCTGCGCGCCTGAAGCTCTCGCCCAGCCGCCTGATGATGCCGCTGAGTTTTGCCGGCCTGATCAGTGGCATGCTCAGCCTGGTGGCGACCCCGCCCAACGTGGTGGTGCACAGCGAACTGGTACGCCATGGTGAACAAGGCTTCTCGTTCTTCAGCTTCACGCCCTTCGGGTTGGTGGTCCTGGTACTGGGTGTGGGCTACATGCTTCTGACGCGACACTGGCTCAATGGTGAGGTGCGCAAGGACGGACGTGTCGAGACCCGGCGCACTCTGCTGGACCTGGTTCTGGACTACAAGCTCAATGGTCGCGAGCGTCGCTTGCGCATTCGCCCCCATTCACCGCTGATCGGCCATACCCTGGGCGAGCTGGAGCTGCGTACCCGCCACGGAGCCAACGTCATCGGTATTGAACGTCAGCACAAGTTCACCACGCGCGTTATTGCGCCAGACTCCAACACCGTGCTGCACCAAGGGGATGTGCTGCTGCTGGACCTGTTTGCCAACCGCGACGATCTGCGCAGCCTGTGCCAGACCATGCAACTGGAACCCTTGCACTTCAAGGCCGCCTACTTCATCGACCAGTCGCAGGAGGTAGGCATGGCCGAGGTGTCCCTGCCGCCGGGCTCGCAACTGATCGGCAAGAGCATCCTGGAGCTTGGCTTTCGCTCGCGCTACGACCTTAACGTGGTGGGCTTGCGGCGCGACCAGGCGGCCGTGCAAGACCAGTTGGTCGAAGAAAAGCTGCGTCTGGGCGATACCCTGCTGGTGGTCGGGCCGTGGAAGGCCGTACGCCAGCTACAAGGCAAACCGCGCGATTTTCTGGTGTTGAGCTTGCCGGCCGAGGTCGATCTGGTGGCACCTGCTCGCCGGCGCGCGCCCCAGGCGCTGCTGAGCCTGGCGGTGATGGTTGGCTTGATGGTCAGTGGCGCGGTCCCCAATGTCATGGCAGCGCTCATTGGTTGCCTGTTGATGGGCGCAGGCCGCTGCATCGACATGAACAGCGCCTACCGTTCGATCCATTGGCAAAGCCTGATCCTGATCGTGGGCATGTTGCCCTTTGCCCAGGCCTTGCAGAAAACCGGTGGCATAGACCTGGCAGTCGGGGCGCTGGTGAATGTGCTGGGCGACGCCGGGCCCAGCGCCATGCTGGCCTGCCTGTTCGCGGTCACGGCTGTGATCGGGCTGTTTATCTCCAACACGGCGACCGCGGTGCTGATGGCGCCGGTTGCCATCTCGACCGCGACGCAGCTGGGTATGTCGCCCTACCCCTTTGCGATGACGGTGGCGCTGGCGGCCTCGGCGGCCTTCATGACGCCGGTGTCTTCGCCGGTGAACACGCTGGTGCTGGGCCCAGGGCAATATCGGTTTGCGGACTTCGTGAAGATAGGGGTGCCGTTCACGCTGTTGGTGATGGGGGTCACGGTGGTCATGGTGCCGTGGTTCTTCGGGCTGTGAGGTTGGCGGCACGCGCAAAACCTTCCAGCTGGGCAGATTGACATCAACTAGCCGGAACAACACACTGATGCGCAATTGCCCCAGGTGCGTTCAGCGGTCGTCCTGGATATCGTTTCCGCTTGCCGGTCGAGCCCATGGTTTTTCCAGCCCAATCGCGCTTGTTGCCCTACGCCGCACTGTTCAGCCTGACCTTCGCGCTTACCATTGGCGGCATCCTGGCTCGCCCGATCGAATCCCTGTCCTTGTTCTGGCCAGTCAATGCCGTACTGGCAGGTGTGTTGCTGCGCTATCCCCGCCAGGCAACTGTGTCCGGGTTCGTGCTGATGTGGTTGGCCATGGTTGGCGCCGACCTGCTCTGTGCCAGTGCCTTGGCGCCGGCGCTGTGGTTCAACCTGTGCAACATGGGCGTTGTGGTCACCCTGTGGCAATTGCTTTCGCGCTTGCCGCGCCTGCATCGGCGCATGCGCACGCCCCATGGGGTGCTATGCGTATTCGGCGCCTGCGCGGCTGGGGCCTCAGTGGCTGCGAGCCTGGCCTCGGTGATGGCCGCGCCCTGGTTCGAGCAGTCCCTGCGCAGCACCTGGCTGGCCTGGTTCAGCGAGCAGTTTTCCACCGCGGTGCTGGTATTGCCGGTGATGCTCACCGCACCGGCAGCGCGTACCTTGTTGCGGGGCGGGAGCCAGAAGATTCGCCTCGCCCCGCTGTTGGTCATGCTGGTGTCGCTGGCGTTCAGCATCGCGTTCGGCGGCCCCGGCGCCATTGCGTTTCCGATCGCCGCCCTTTTGTGGTGTGCCTGGACGTACTCGCCCTTTCTGGTTTCGCTGTTGACGCTGACCGCCGGTAGCACGTTGATCGTCGCCGTTGCCCAGAGCCTTATGCACTTCAGCGTGCCGCAGAGCGAGTCGGGTGTGACGGCGTTGATGTCAGCGCGCCTGGGCATCGCGATGTTGGTGCTGGGGCCGCTGGTGGTGGCCTGCGTGACCCAGGCCAATCGCAGCCTGCTTGCGCGTTTGGCGCATCAGGCCACCACCGACCACCTCACGGGTACCTTGAGCCGCAGCGCCTTTACCCAGCGTGCAAACGCGCTGCTGGAAAGTCGTCAGCATCAGCAGTTCCTGCCACTGACGCTGATGATGCTGGATATCGATCACTTCAAGTCCATCAACGATGCCCACGGGCACGCCGTTGGCGACCAGGTGCTGCGCCAGTTCGCCGATGCGTTGCAGGAGCAGTTGCACAGCGGCGAAGTATTCGCGCGCATGGGTGGTGAGGAGTTCGTGATCATCGTGCCAGGGCTCGCACCGGACAGGGCGCAATTTACGGCCGAGCGCCTGCGCCATGCCGTTCAGGACCTTCAGGTGGAGCAAGCCGGTCAGCGTTTGCAGATCACGGTCAGTATCGGTCTGGCAGGCTGCGACGAGGGCATGCCGACGCCAGACCTGACCGCATTACTGGCCAGCGCCGACAAGGCGCTGTACCTGGCCAAAGCGAAGGGCCGCAATCGCGTGGAGCCAGCTGAGCCGCAGCGTCGGGCCATTTAAGCCTAGCGCTGTGCGCTCATTGAAATCAGTAGCTTCACCCGGCAAATCAAGATTATCGCCGGCACATCAAGCTGGCCGCTCAGGCGATTTGAGCAAGGACCCTGTGCGACGTCCCCGCTCGATCAGGCAGTCCAAAAGCCAGACAAAATGTTGCTCAATTTCTGCTCAATTTAACGGAGCCCGCCGGGCGCTTGGGTTGCAGCACGTTATCCACAGACCTACCCACTTTTTCTGTGGACAGATTTCCCAGCCTGGAGAACGACTTATCCCACTTGTACCCTTGAACGAATGAGCTGTGCACAGCGGGGGCTGTGAAGATACCAGGCTTGAAGAATGACAGGTGAGCAGCGCTGGGCTGCGGCACAAACCAAAAGCCCGCCTGGGCAATGGAACCCGGCGGGCTGGAAGGAGGGAAACGCTCATGCGATCAACTGGGAGGAATGGTTCCCAGCAGCCCGATCATGATGGTCAACAGCAGGAAACCACCCAGGAACAGCGCCAGCTTGCTCATTGAAACCTCGACAGTGTGATACGGAATGACGTCATTTTCCGTTTTTCACTGATACGGTTACAGATTCAGGTTTGTAGAAAAAAAGCAGATCAGATGAAGGGTAGACACCCATCGTACCCGTCCATCCCGCCGCTGGTTCGCTTACGTTCATATCAGTTGCTGGAGCTTGCCGGCAGGCAACCACCCCAGCTCCCCATCCCCGTGACGACGACACCACAGCCAGCCGTTGAGCAGATGCAACTGCTGCACCAATTGACCCGGGTCCACATCCAGCTCATGGGCGCAATAGTGATCCAACGCCCTACCCTGATTGAAATCCAGGCGTTCGATAAGCTGCTCCGGTACCCAACCCGGCTCTTGGCCCGTGCAACTGCACAAGTACCAGTCCTGCATGCCCGGCTCACTCTCGTAACGCGGGCCCACTTCCAGCAGCGTGCCTTGAGCGAAACGAAGGGGGCGTCGGTAAGCACTGCGATGTCGCTCGATCACGATGAAATGCACAGGCCTCTCCTTGGCCGGAAACCTCCGAGCCTAGCAGAAGCTGTGGAAGTTGCTGCTTTGCGGCCTCTTTGTAGGAATATTTGTCGCGCAATGTAGGAGATTTCCTCGGACTTCATTTCCGCTGTATGAAAGATCAGTTTATGGGATGGATCTGAGCTGTTACGGTCAGACTTTCCTACAACAGCAAGGACGCTATTCGTTAAGAGAACTATATGGACGACTACAATGAGCCGGCGTTGCGACTTCAAAAAACCCTGTTGAACCTGCGCCGCGAGCGGGACAAGCTCAGCGGTGAAGGCAAGCACGAAGAAGCGAGCGCACTGGCAGTATCGATAGCGCGAATCGAAACCACACTGGCACAACTACCGGGTGCGTTTAAGCCTGAGACGCTGCAATAGCCCCCTGGCCCCGGCCTCCACCAGGGTCGGGGCTGCCCGTGGTTCCTGAAGCTCACAGCAAGAGGCCGGCACTCGCCTGCCTTCAACCGAACCTGGGTTAAAGAATACTTCGAAGACCTGCGGTCGATCTGATCAACATTTGATTGATCCAGATCAATGCGAAATAAATTGTTACCTAAACAGCACTGCGCGGTAACGAAATAAATAGGCTCGCTGCTTGCTGAACGTCACTCAACTGAGCGATCGGATGGCGGACTGCGCCGTTCGTAGACTGCTTATGTTTATTCTTAAAGTTTATTGCCCAAGGTGCCGATAGCTGTTTCAACGAGAGGGCTGCAGCCTTATTACCACGGTCACCCTGCTGGACTTGCTTAGCCTAGCAAGCATTGCTACACCAAGGAGCTACACATGTATTTTCGGAACTTGAAAATTGGCACACGCGCGGCGGTCATCTTCACGCTGGTCGCCCTCCTCGTACTGATCCTGGGGCTAGCATCGTTGTACCGCATGCACACGATGGACAAGGCCACTGACGAAGTGCGCACCGAATGGTTACCCTCAATCATGCTGCTGGACGAGGTCAGCATGAACCTGGGCCGCGCGCGAGCACTGACCTTGCGCAGCGTTTTGGAAGAAAGCCCCAGCGCCAGGGCCGCGACACTGAACAAGATCTCGGAGATCTCCAAGCACTACCAGGAACAAATCGAAACCTACAAGGCAACAGCGACAGAGGAACGAGACCGAGCCCTGTACGACGCCTTTCTGGCCAGAAGCGCGACCTACCATACGTTGCAGGACGCAATTCTTGACGCCGTACGCAGAAACGACATTGCAGAAGCGACTCGCCTGGTCAATGGTGAACTGGCCAACGACGCCGACGCGATGATGAAGTCGCTGATCGAGCTGACCCAGTACAACTCCAACGGCGCAACCAACGCCTCCCAGGTCAGTACTGACGCCTATGATCAGTCCTTCTCGATTATCACGGCGACGATCGTCGGCATCATCGTACTGATGATCGCGCTGGCCATCATGCTGACCCGCAGCATCGTGCGGCCTTTGAGCGAAGCGGTGGCCGTCGCCGAGCGGGTGGCCTCGGGTGAGCTCAACCAGGTCATCGAGGTGACGGGTAGTGACGAGCCCGCGCTGTTGTTGCACGCCTTGTCCAGAATGAAAGACAGCCTGCGCGAGACGATTGCCGGCATCGCTGCCGCCTCCGACCAGCTCGCCTCGGCGTCCGAAGAGCTGTTCACGGTGACCGAAGACACCAGCCGCGGCCTGCATCAGCAAAGCGCCGAAATCGACCAGGCGGCCACGGCGGTGAACCAGATGACCGCAGCGGTGGAGGAAGTGGCCAGCAATGCCGTCAACACCGCCGATGCCTCCAAAGGTGCAGACCAGACCACCCGTGAGGGTCAGCAACGGGTCAATGATGCGCTGCAGTCCATTGGTCAGCTCGTTGGCGATGTCACGACCACTTCGCAGGAAATCGAACAGCTGGCCACCAGCGCCAACGAAATCAGCCGGGTACTGGATGTCATCGGCTCGATCGCAGGCCAGACCAACCTGCTTGCGCTCAACGCTGCCATCGAGGCTGCGCGCGCCGGTGAAGCAGGCCGTGGGTTTGCCGTGGTCGCCGATGAAGTCAGGGCGCTGGCGCACCGAACTCAACAATCGACCGCCGAGATCGAAGGCATGATCACAGGCATCCAGTCGGGCACCGAGTCTGCAGTCGGGGCCATGCACGCCAGCAAGGGGCGCGCCTCAGGTACTCTGGAAATCGCCCAATCCGCAGGCCAGGCACTGAACACGATTGCCGAAGCCATTTCGTCCATCAACCAACGCAACCTGGTGATCGCCAGCGCCTCCGAAGAGCAGGCCCAGGTGGCCCGTGAAGTGGATCGAAACCTGGTGAACATCCGGGACCTGGCGATGCAGACCTCGGCCGGCGCGAACCAGACCAGCGCCGCCGCCCAGGAATTGTCACGCCTGGCTGTAGACCTGAACGCGATGGTCGCCAAGTTCAAGGTCTAGGGCTTGATGACAGAGGGGATGCGGCCTGTCAGGAAAGCTTGCACCGTGCCCCTGGGGCAGGGATTCGCGCCATTGTGTGACGCAAATACCGCTGCCCCGGAGCAAGGCCGTCGTGAGTTTCTGTAAAAAAAGCGACGATTTGTGCCTTTTGGGCTGCTCACCGGGGCTGCATCGCATATCCTTGCACCACGCAATCAACCTTGAAGCAGTGAATTGAACGATGAGCTTTGAACAACTGGCAGCGCTACGGGATCGCCTGCGGGCTGAAAAAGAGCAGCAACAGGCAAGCGCCCCAGCGCCGGCCAAGCGCAAGCCGCCCCAGAAGACCAAGCCGCGCGAACTGGACCCGGCAGTGGCCGCCATCTGGCCCCTGCAGAAGCACTTCCCGTTGGCCTTCCCCGTCAACCCTGCGCCGAAGGTGCCGCTCAAGGAGGGCATCTTCAAGGATGCCGAGCAACACCTGGAGCTGCTGGGCATCACCCGTGAGCAACTGAAGCTGGGCATTTCCACCTGGTGCCGGGGCAACCGCTACTGGACCAGCATGGTGGAAAACGCCCCGCGCCTGGACCTTAACGGCCAGCCGGCAGGCGTGGTGACTGCCGCCCAGGCGATCCATGCCAAGCGTCAGGCAGCCCAACAGCGTAACCAGGAACGCCGCAAGCGGGCCCAGGCCAAAGCACAGACCGCAGCGCCTGCAGAACAGGGCGAGGCTGCAGTCGAGCCGGCAGTGGAACAGGCCGCTGAGTAAAGGCCTGGTCTGAGCAGCGCCCACCGCCCGTTCGCCGAGCGCGCGGGTGGTGGGCGCTGCGGGCTAGCACATGGTCTCAGAGTCTCCAATCCAGGCTGACCATCATCGTGCGTGGCTCACCGTGGTACACGCCGTTGTAGAAGCCGACGTTGTTGTAGTAGTGCTCGTCGAACAGGTTCTTGACGTTGACCGAAGCGCTCAGGTGCTCATCGATCTGATAGCGCGCCATCAGCCCAACCACCGAAAACGCCTTCTGGCCGATCTCATCCTTGGCCGTGATGATTCGATCACCGTCGCGCCCCACTGGTCGGTTGGCCAGCCTGAAATTGTCGCTCTGCCAGTCTAGGCTTGCCCCCACGGTCAATGCTGGGGTTAGGGCATAGGTGCTGGACAAGCGCACCAGGTTCAAGGGTTGCTCGGTGTTCTTTCGCTTTTTCTCGGCCGTGGCTGCATGCGTATAGCTGTAGCCCAGGCTCATCTGCCACCCGGTCATCACCTCGCCTGCAACTTCAGCTTCGAAGCCTTCGACGACTACGCCCTTGCCACCGCTTTTGTAGAACTCCTCGTTGCCATTGGGCGGCACAGAGTCGTCCTGTTCCGCCACGTTGTCCTGCTTGCTGCGAAACACTGCCGTGCTCAGGTTCAGGCGTTCAGCGAACAGGCTGCCTTTGAGGCCCACTTCATAAACCTTGCCTACGATAGGCTCAAGGTACTGCTTGTTGACGTCTCTCACGGTCTGCGGGTTGAAGATATCGGTATAGCTGACATAGGCGGTGAACTGATCGGTCAGATCGAAGAGTACGCCGGCATAGGGCGTCCATTGATCATTCTGGACCTGCTTGGTAGTGGACTGATCGGCGACTTCCAGGGCATCACCGTAATCCCACTCCCGCTGTTGTGTCTGCCAACTGCCGTAGCGGCTGCCAATCACGATATGCAGGCGGTCCGTAGGGTTCAGGCGTGTTGCAATGTAGCCGGCCTTCTGACGAATGCTGGAGCGCGAGCTGTCGAGCCCGGTTTCGAGGTCGTAGAACGTAGGGGTGGTCCCCATGTACTTCCAATCCGCAATATTTTCGTAACCGTCGGGTACCGGTAGACCAAGGCGATAGGGTTCACTGTCGCGTCGTCGCGACTCGCCGTAACCGATCATGAAATCATGGCTGCGGCCCAATAATTGGAAAGGGCCCGCGAGGTTGAAGTCCAGCGCGTCCATCTGCTCGGAGCCCCCGAAGTGCGAGTACCAGGCTTTCATGCCACTACGGTCGGCCTCAGGGAAACCATTGCCCCCATAGTAGACTTTGCCGTCGCTGTCGCTTTGCCGGTGGGTGTACGCCACTTTCACGATCCAGTCGTTGCCCAGGTACTGATCGAGGGTAGCGAACACCGTCTGGTCTTTGAGTGGCCAGGAAGACCAGGGGGCACTGAGGTTGGTGGAACGGGGCAAGTTGGCTTTACTGCCGTCGGCGTTCCAGAACGGCACCGTGCCCCATGATGACCCTTGCACATGCTTGTTCTGATAGTCATACCCCACCGCCAGCACGGTGCTTGGGGTCAGATCAGCTTCGAGCACGCCGTAGGCCACTTCTCGCTGGGTGGCGTACTTGTCCATGAATGACTTGTTGTCACGGTACGCCAGCACGGTGCGTCCGCGCAGACGGCCGTCCCAGCCCAGCGGGCCACCGACGTCCAGGTAGCTGTAATAATTGTCGAAACTGCCCCCGCTCACGCCACTCTTTACTGCCAACGCGTGCGTCGGGCGCTTGCGAACCATTGCGATGGTCCCCGAGGGATCGCCGGCGCCTGTGGTCAGACCGGTGGCCCCACGCACGACCTCGATTCGATCGTAGATGATGGTGTCCGAGTCGGACTTGAGCCCCGAGAAGGTGTTGAGCATGCCATCGATCTGGAAATTGTTGATTGCGTAACCACGCGAGTAATAGCTCGGTCGCTCCGAATCATTGCGTTGTACCGTGACCCCCGTGACGTGAGCCATGGCCTCGGACAGGCTGTTGAGCTGGAAGTCGTCCAGTTGCTGGCGGGATATGACCGAGACCGACTGGGGTGTTTCCTTGATCGAGAGGTTCAGCCGGGTGGCTGCGCTCATGCTACCGGTGGTGTAGGAGCCACTGTGTTCGGTGACACTGCCAAGGCCAGTGGCAATCACATCGGTTGCGCCCAGCTCGAGCACGGCGTCGTCTCGTCTTGCCTGGGTATCGGCGAAGGATGGCGGGCAGATCAAGCAAGCGTACAGGCCGAGGGTGACTGTGGTGGGGTGGGACATGGACGGGGGCATTGCGGGCTGACTCCTTGCGCGTAAAAATCCGTGCGCGCAAATCTACATCATAATCATCCTCATATGATAATTAATCTCATAATACCCCCCACCTTACGGCGCACCTGAGCGCAGCTGTACGCCTGGTCGCTCATAGCCGGCCAGGTGCACGCCTGAGCTCATCGTTCTGCGCCCTCGCTTGGTCGTGCGCTACAGCCTCTAGAACAGCTTGACCGTATAGCTGAGCACCACGCGGTTCTCGTCGATATCGGTTCGGTAATTGGAGCGAGCCATCACATTGCGCACGCGCACGCCGAGCCCCTCCAGCGGCCCACTTTGCACCACATAGGCCAGGTCCAGGTCTCGCTCGCGGTCGCGCCCTTCAAAGCCCAGCCCGGTTTTGACATCCCGGCCTTGTACGTAGCGCAATGTCGAGGTCAGCCCGGGGATCCCCCATGCCGCGAAGTTGTAGTCATGCCGCACCTGCCAGGAACGCTCCCCAGGCGCCGAGAACTCGTAGGTCGGCAGGGTATTACCCATTGGGTTGGTGTTGGCGCCCACCTGGATGAAACCGTCCTCACCGCCAATTTGCTGGTAGCCCACGTAAAACGTATGCCCGCCCGTTCTTGCCGAGAACAGGCTGAACAGCGCATGGTTGTCATAGTTGCCGGCAAGCTTGCGCCCATCCTCGCGCGCCTGGAAATAGCCGGCATTCACACCCAAGGTCCAGTTACCCAGGGGCTCGGCATGCTTGAGGCTGTAGAACCGTTGCTGGTAGATATCCTGCAGTTGTGCCTGCCAGACCCCCACGCTGGTGCGGTTGTCGTTGAAGGCATAGTCGGCGCCCAGGTAATTGAAGCGGTCACTGGTAAAGCGGGCCAACCGCGCGGGGTTGATGGGGTCGTTGACCAGCGCATACATTTTCTGACTGTTTGACGAATCGCGCAGGCTGGTGGAGCGAAATTGGCCGGCACTGAGCGTCAGCCCCGCAAATTCGTGCGACTCCAGCATTGCGCCCTGATAGGTCGGCGGCAGCAGGCGCAGGTCGCTGAACTGCAACACAGGCAGATTGGGCATCAATTCGCCCACCTTCAACTCAGTCTGGGAAACCTTGAACTTGAGCGCCGCGCCCACGCGGCTGTACTGGTCGGCGGACGTGCCGCTGTCAAGGCTTGGCAGTAGGCCTGAGCGTGCGTGCTCAGGGCTGCTGTCGAGTTTGAAACCCAACAGGCCGATCACATCGACACCGGCACCTATGACGCCCTGGCTATATCCTGAACTGGCGTTGAGGATGAAGCCCTGCGCCCACTCCTGAGTGCGCGATTGGGTGCTCGCCCCCTTGATATCGGCGTAGTCTCGGCTGAAGAAATAATTGCGAGCCTGGAGGGTCGCACGGGCGCCTTCGATAAAACCGACCTCTTCAGCCGGTGCCTCGGTACACAGCGCGGCTGCGATGCAGCCGCCGGCCAGGCGTGCTTTCGGGAAAAAACGCGGTGCAGTGCAAACGTGCATGGAGCGATTCCTGAATGTCGGGCAACAGCAATCCACCGGCCAGACGAACGCCCGCCGACCTGCAGATTGCATCGAGAATGGGTGTGGGCAGGCCGGCACCAGCCCGCCTGCCCTATCGGGCGTGAAGCGCTGGACCGCTAGCGGTTGACCAGCTTCGCTGGCAGGGCGATGACCAGGAAGCAACTCAGGAGCAGGCAGCCCGCGAACACCCACAGCGCCGCGTGGGAAGTGCCGGTCCAGTCGGTGACCAGGCCCATCAGCGAGTTGCTGACCAGCCCGGCGATGTTGGCCACCGAACAGGCCAGGGCAAACCCGGTAGCGGCCGCGGTCCCTTTGAGGAAGGTCGCCGGCAGGCTGAAGAACACCGGCACCGCACCAATGATCGCGGCCGAGGCGACTGCGAACAGGAATACGGTCATGACCAGGTTCTGGCTGAACAATGTACTGCTGGCCATGGCGATGGCGCCGACGATGAAGGGCACGATGATGTGCCAACGACGCTCACGGTGACGGTCGGAGCTCGCGCCGATCATCAGCATGCCGGCCAGTGCGGCCAGGCTCGGGATGGCAGTGAGCAGGCCGATGTGAAACGTGTCGCTCACCCCTGCATCGCGGATGAAGGTCGGCATCCAGAAGCCCATTGCGTAAGCGCTGAGCAGGATCGAGAAATCGATACCGCCAAGCATCCACACCTTGAGGTTGAAGAACCCGTCACGGAAACTGTGCTTGCTGTCCTTGCCCTCTGCATCGTCCGCGGCAAGGTCTGCTGCCAGCTGAGCCTTGTCTTCGCTGGACAACCACTTGGCCTGCTGGAAGTGATTGGGCAAGGCCCAGAAGGTCAGAATGCCGAGCAGCACGCTGGGGATGGCCTCCAGCAAAAACAGCCACTGCCAGCCATGCAGGCCATGCACCTGGTCGAAATGCCCCATGATCCAGCCCGAGATCGGTCCACCAATCACGCTCGACAGCGGCAGCCCGATCATGAACAGGGCAATGATGCGCCCACGCCGGTACGTGGGGTACCACATGGTCAGGTAGAACAGCACCCCTGGCAAGAAGCCTGCTTCGGCAGCCCCGAGCAGGAACCGCAGGATATAGAACTGGGTGGTGGTGCTGACGAACATGGTGCACGCCGACAACAGCCCCCAGGTGATCATGATGCGGGCGATCCACAGCTTGGCGCCGACGCGCTGCAGGATCAGGTTGCTGGGGACCTCGAAAATGATGTAGCCGACGAAGAACAGCCCGGCACCCAGGCCATAGGCGGCAGTGCTGAACTGCAGATCCTCGAGCATCTGCAGTTTGGCGAAGCCGACGTTGATACGGTCCAGGTAGGCGGCAAGGTAGCAAAAGCACAGGAAGGGAATGAGCCTCCAGGTGATCTTGCTGTACAGCGCTTTGGTGCCCTGATCGATGTCGCTGTGGACCGTGGTTGCATTCGCAATTGGCATTTCCTGTCTCCTGGCGGGCGACTTTGTGGTTGTTTTTAAGGCCAGCAGTTTTCGACGCACCAGTACCGTCGCGCGCTACACGCGACGTGCCCAGGCCACGCCTGAAAAAACCCCGAGTGCTCCTGCGGGGCGACCACCCGGACAGCAGGCGATCATGAACGTGCTTCCGGCACCGTTCCTCGATTGTTATTGGGTAGGCCCCCTGCCGGTGTCAGCCGGTCAGTTGCCTGAATTGCGCCATCGCTTCCTGGCGGGAAACCACATCGCCGTACTTACTGTCGATGTCGAACAGGTTGGCGTGGTGCGGGTCCTCATGGCGATCACCCACACATTCGCGCACCACGATGGTTCGAAAGCCATGCTGCATCGCATCGACCGCGCTGGCGCGGATGCAACCGCTGGTGGAGCAGCCGGCCAAGACCACGGTATCCACCCCTTGGGCGTGCAGCAGCGGCGCCAGGCTGGTGCCGAAGAAAGCGCTGGCGTACTGCTTGCTCAGCACCAACTCCTCCGGCTGTGGGGCAACGGCGTCGCAGAACGCAGCCAAGGGGTTGCCCTCGACCATGTCCTTCATCACCGGCGCCTTGCGCACCCAGACACCGCCATCGACAAAATGCGGAGGCTGGTAGCGGATGTTGGTATGCACCACCAGAATGCCGCAATCGCGGGCTAGCGCCAGCAGGTCTGCGGCCTGTTCCACTGCCGCGACGACGCCTGGGGCGTACAGCGCAGCCCCCGGCGTGGTGTAGCCCTGCATGAAGTCGATCATCAGCAGCGCCGGTGCGCGACCAAAGCCGATACGCTGCCCCCATACACCCTGATAGTTGTCCCGAGCACTTTGTGCCTCGCTCATGTCCACCTCCCGATTTCAATAAGCGCCCGACAGCAAGGCACCGGCACCTGGCACCACCGCTTCCAGGTCCAGCGCCTTGAGCATGGCGTAGGTGGTGGCGATGGCAGCGGTGACCACAGGCTTGCCGGTCTGTGCCTCGACCTTGGCCACGGCCGGCAACGACTGCATCTGCACGCAGGCCGACAAGACCACCACATCCACCCCTTCAAGGTTCATGCCGGCTACGATGCGTGGCAGGTTGGCGGGGTCGTGACGGGCTACGGCCAGGTTGTCGGGAATCTCCAGGGCACGCCAGTCCTGCACCTCAAAGCCTTCTTCGCGGATGTAGTTCACCACGAGCTCGGTCAGCGGCCTCATGTACGGAGCGACGATGGCGATGCGCTTGGCCTTCATCACATGCAAGGCTTCGACCAGCGCTCCGGCACTGGTGATGACCGGCGCCAGTGCGTCGTTGTCGGCAGTCGCCTGCCTGAGGCGCTGTTCGGATTGCCGGTGATAGCCAAGGCCCATGGCCATGATTGCCACCAGGCAGGCGTAGCCCAGTACATCGACCTTGGCATCGGACAGCTCCACCGCACAGCGGTCGGACTCGGCATCCATGGCCGCCAGCTCTTCCTTTCTCACCTGCTTCATGCGCATGCGGCTGGAATGAAAGGTAAAGCGCTCCGGGCGGATGGCTTGGCGCGCGTTGAGCATCGCCGGTATCTCGGTTTCCATGGTGGTGTTGGAACTCGGCACGATCTGGCCGATGCGGTATAGCGTGGTCATGTCTGGTGCTCCTTCAGGCAACGGATCGGTCGAGGAAAAGGCCGAATGCGGCAAAGAAACCATCGAGATCGTCCCAGGGGATCATGTGGCCAGCGTTGGCAACCTGTACGACCTGAATGTCTGGCTTGAGCTCACGGATTTCGGCGATGTCGCACGGCTCGATCACCCCGCCGCGTCCAGCCACCATCAACAACGCCGGCTGGCGTACGGCGGGCAGATACTGATGGATGTCCACCTCGTGGAAGTCGTCGAAGGCCCGCACGATCGCAGGCTCGTAGCAGGTGTGCAGCCACTCGGCCCTGAGCGCCAGCTGCTCGTCGCTCCAGGTGGCGCAATAGGTGCGCATGTCCTCGCCACTCATACCCAGGCTGGCCTGGCGAATGGAGTCGACATACCAGGGCAGCTTGCTTGGGTAAGCGCGGCGCCCTGGCCCGGATACCGGTGGGTCGACCAGCACCAGCTTCTGCAGGCCTGGCGCGCCGTTGGCAGCGGCACGAATCGCAAACCGTGCGCCCATCGAGTGGCCGATCAGGTGATAACTGTCCAGGCCCAGCGCGGCGGCAAAGGCGGGAATGTCGCTGGCACAGGCATCGGTGCCATAGTCCAGATCAGGGCCACTTGATGACAAACCGCGCCCGCGTACATCCAGCACGTAGGTATCGAAGTGCTGGCCGAGGCGCTCGGCGACGAACCCCCAGGTAATCGCCGGGCTGGTGATCCCCGGCACCACGATCAGCGCATGCCCCTTGCCGCCATAGCGCAGGTAATGCTGACGGATGCCATTGGCGCTTACATGACCGCCGCTGAGAAAGGTAGTCATGCGGCCTCCCCGCTCTTGAGCGGCTGGCCATAGAGGTCATAGCCGTATACCCAGGCCGGATCCTCCTGCGTATAGAGCCAAGTGTTGGCGTTGGACACCGACTGCACCTGCGAGGCTCGCTCTTTACGGTTGGCCTCGTACAGGGCAAAGGCGGTGCGGTGGTCCGACAAACCGGTCTCCTGCAAGCAGCGGGTCAACATGGCCGCATCCTCGATGGCCATGCAGGCGCCCTGGGCCATGTGCGGTTTCATCGGGTGACAGGCGTCGCCGAGCATCACCAGACGCCCACGGCTCCAGAGCGGCAGCGGGTTGCGGTTGCGCAGCGGCCACTTGGTGATCGATTCGGTGGCATCGATCAGCTTCTGGACGGTGGGGTGATAGCCCTCGAAGGCAGCGCGCATTTCTTCCTGGCTGCTGTCCACGTAGGCGCCCTGGAAGTCCCACGCTTCGTGGGGCACACCGGTCACGAAGTAGTATTCGTCGCGCTTGGCCGTGGTGTAGTAGACCATCATGTGCCGGTCTTCGGACCACCACTTGACGCAGGGCTCGAATGCGTCGGCATGCTGCGCCAGGTTGACCCCACGGATCAGCGCACGGTGCGCCACCCAGCCGCTGTAGTTCGGCGCTTCGGCACCGAGCAATTCTTCGCGGATCTTGGAGTGGATGCCGTCGGCTCCGATGACGATGTCCGCGACCGTGTGGGTGCCATCGGCGAAGTCCAGACGCACCTGATCACCCGCGTCGATGATCTTTTCCAGGCGCTTGCCGAAGTGCACGGTGCCGGGCTTGATGGCGTCGATCTGCAGCGCATGCAAGTCCCCCCGGTGGATGGTGATGTAGGCCGCCCCGTATTCGCGGCGAGCATGCTCACCCAGTGGGATACGCGACAGGTAATCGCCGCTCTGACCGTCGCGGCTGAACCAGAAGTCCGGGTGCGAGCCCATCAGCTCCAGCCTCTGTTCCAGCCCCATCCGCCGAAAGATCTTCATGACGTTGGGGCCGATGTGGATACCGGCACCCAGGCGGGTGAACGCCGGGGCCTGTTCGTACACCTCTACATCGAAGCCGGCCTGCTGCAGCAACGTTGCCGCTGCCGCCCCACCTAAACCCGCGCCGACGATTGCGATTTTTTGGCTTCCCCGCATGGAGAGTCTCCTGTTGTTCTGATGTGTGGCAAGCGGCATGGCCGCGAGTCATTTACAGCGTATACACTTTAAATGGCTCTTAGTACTAGGCCCATGAAAATATTTTCAAACAAGCGATCGAAACTCAAAAAGATCATAATGTTACCGATTAACGGGGGATTGGGTCGAATAGTAACGCTCTAAAGATCACTTGCATCAATCCAATGAATGCGTTTTCATCGAATCAGTTATGGTGTACACACTATTGTTTTGCACCATGACAAAGCGTCGAGCACTGCGATGGTGCACCGCTTTATTCCGCCAGAGACCGCCCAGGAGAAACCACGATGCCGGTGAGCAATGCACAATTGACCCAGATGTTCGAGCACGTACTGAAGCTGTCCCGAGTGGACGACACCCAGAGCGTTGCCGTCCTCAAGAGCCATTACTCCGATCCGCGCACGGTCAATGCCGCGATGGAAGCGGCGCAGCGACTCGGGGCGAAGGTCTACGCCGTGGAATTGCCGGCATTCAATCACCCCACCGCCATGGGCCGTGACATGACCGCCTACTGCGGCGACACGGCACTCACCGGCAACCTGGCGGCGCAGCGCGCGCTGGAGGCCGCCGACCTGATCGTCGACACGATGATGCTTCTGCACTCCCCCGAGCAGGAGCAGATTCTCAAGACTGGCACCCGCATTCTGCTGGCAGTGGAACCCGCCGAAGTGCTGGCGCGCATGCTGCCCAACGAGGACGACAAGCGCCGGGTACTGGCTGCCGAAACCCTGCTCAAGCAGGCGCGCAGCATGCATGTGCGATCCAGGGCCGGCAGCGACTTCCATGCACCGCTCGGCCAGTACCCGGCAGTCACCGAGTACGGCTACGCCGACGAGCCAGGGCGCTGGGATCACTGGCCCAGCGGGTTCCTGTTCACCTGGCCGAACGAGGACAGCGCCGAGGGCACGCTGGTCCTGGATGTAGGCGACATCATCCTGCCGTTCAAGAACTATTGCCGTGAGCGCATCACGCTCGAGATTGAAAAGGGCTTTATCACCGGCATTCATGGCGGCTTCGAGGCCGAGTACCTGCGCGACTACCTCAAATACTTCAACGACCCTGAGGTCTACGGCATCTCGCACATCGGCTGGGGCTTGCAACCGCGCGCCCAGTGGACTGCCATGGGCCTGCACGACCGCAACGACGGGATGTGCATGGATGCCCGCGCATTCTACGGCAACTTCCTGTTCTCCACGGGCCCGAACACCGAAGTGGGCGGCAAGCGCAAGACCCCTTGCCACCTGGACATCCCGCTGCGTAATTGCGATATCTACCTGGACGATCAGGCCGTGGTCATGGCCGGGGACGTGGTCGCGCCCCAGCAATCACTGGCGCGATAACGGTTATACTGGCCGGGCGCTCCGCTATTGGCGGCCGGCCAGCTCCTTTCCACCAGCCCAAGCCCTCCCATGCCGAACAAGACTTCCCCCAGCAGCCCCCTCCACGACACCGCCCCTTACGACGTTACCGAACAGGTGGGCCACTTACTGCGCAAGGCTTACCAGCGGCACACGGCGATCTTCCAGCAGCAGGCGTGCGACCCACAGTTGACCTCCATTCAATTCGTCACCCTGTGCGCCCTGCGCGACCATGGCCCCAGCTCTCAGGCCGAGTTGATCAAGGCCACGGCCGTGGACCAGGCGACCATTCGCGGCATCGTCGAGCGCCTCAAAGCCCGTGAACTGGTACAGCTCTCGCCAGACCCGGGAGACCGGCGCAAGGTGATCGTCACACTCACCGACAGCGGTGCGGCATTGCTCGATGCGATGATCCCTTGCGCCCGGCAGATCAGTGAACTGAGCATGGGCAGCCTCAACGCCGCTGAGCGCGTGGCCATCTTGTACCTGCTGCGCAAAATGATCGACAGCGACGACGGCGCGGCCTGAGCCGCATCGCGGCTGGACAGCCCCCTCGTCTTACGCCCTGCCTGAGCCACCGATTCGGTGAGCTCATTGCCCCTGCCCTGCTCATCCGTATCCCTGGCCTGCTTCTTGCTCATTCATTTCATGTAGTGAGTACTTACCGAAATGCACGCCACCTGTGGGTGCTTCGGTAGCGCAAGTCACCTCCAGAGATGAGCCCATCATGCAAACAACCCTCTGCGTGCAGGTCAACGGCCAGTCGTTCGACGTCGACGCCCCGCCTGAAACGCCCTTGCTGCTGATCCTGCGCAACGACCTGTGCCTGAACGGCCCCAAGTACGGCTGCGGCCTGGGTGAATGCGGCGCGTGTACGGTGATCATCGACGGCGTGGCCGCTCGCTCCTGCATCATCCCCCTGGCCGGGGCCGTCGGCCGCGAGATCACTACCCTCGAAGGGCTGGGCTGCAAGCGTGCGCCGCACCCTGTGCAGCAGGCGTTCATCGACGAGCAGGCAGCCCAATGCGGCTACTGCATGAACGGCATGATCATGACCGCCACGGCCCTGCTCGATCGAATCCCCCAGCCCAGCGATGAGCAGATTCGCAACGAACTGTCCGGCAACCTGTGCCGCTGCGGCACCCACGTCGAAATCCTGCGCGCCGTGCGCCGCGCCGCCGACACCCGGAGGAAAGCATGAACCACTCGCAACAGGTGCCCAGCCGTGACCAACTGCTGGCCAAGACCGGCGTGCTGCTGATCGTCGATCAGATCACCCCGCCTTCCGGCCCGGTGGCCAAGGGTGTAACGCCCGTGACCCGGGAGCGCGAACTGGCGCTGTTCATCGCCGTCTGCGACGACGGCAGGGTCTATGCCTTCAATGGCCACGTCGACCTGGGTACCGGTATCCGCACCTCGCTGGCGCAGATCGTTGCCGAAGAGTTGAACCTGCGCATGGACCAGGTGCACATGGTGCTGGGCGATACCGAGCGGGCGCCCAATCAAGGCGCGACCATCGCCAGCGCCACCCTGCAGATTTCAGCCGTGCCCTTGCGCAAGGCTGCAGCGACTGCACGCCGTCATTTGCTGCAACGGGCGGCACTGCGCCTTGGGTGCGAGCCCGCGTCGCTGCGTATCGAAGAAGGCACGGTAATCACCAACGACGGCACCACGCTGAGCTACGCCGAATTGGTAGCGGGTGAAAACCAACAGTTGCACATTGCCGAGGATGCGCCGCTCAAACCCATCGAAGACTACACGTTGGTCGGGCGCAGCACCGCCCGCGTGGACATTCCCGGCAAGGCCACCGGTGAACTGACCTACGTTCACGACATGCGCCTGCCCGACATGCTGCACGGGCGAGTGATCCGTCCGCCCTATGCTGGCCACGACAGCGGCGACTTCGTGGGCAACAGCCTGCTGGCCGTCGATGAATCATCCATCGCCCACGTACCGGGCGTCGTGGCGGTGGTCGTGATCCGCGATTTCGTCGGCGTGGTTGCCGAGCGCGAGGAGCAGGCCATCCGGGCTGCTCAGGACCTGAAAATCAGCTGGAAGCCCTTTACCGGCAAGCTGCCCGACCTGAGCGATGTAGCCCAGGCCATCCGCAACAACCCAAGGGTTCAACGCACGGTGCTGGACCAAGGCGATGTCGATGCCGGCCTTGCCAATGCCAGCCAGCGCCTGAGCCGTACCTATTTATGGCCGTATCAGCTGCATGCTTCGATTGGCCCATCGTGCGCGCTGGCCGACTACACGCCTGGGCAGATCCGCGTGTGGTCCGGCACCCAGAACCCACACCTGCTGCGCGCTGATCTGGCCTGGCTGCTGACCTGCGGCGAGGAGCGCATCGAAATCATCCGCATGGAGGCTGCCGGTTGCTATGGCCGCAACTGTGCCGACGATGTCTGCGCCGACGCCGTGCTGCTGTCGCGCGCCGTGCAACGCCCTGTGCGGGTACAGCTGACCCGCGAGCAGGAACACGCCTGGGAACCCAAGGGCACAGCCCAACTGATGGAGATCGACGGCGGCCTGAACGCCGATGGCAGCGTGGCTGCCTATGACTTCCAGACCAGCTACCCGTCCAATGGCGCGCCTACCTTGGCCCTGCTGCTCACCGGGGCGGTGGAACCAGTACCGGCCCTGTTCGAAATGGGCGACCGCACGTCGATTCCACCGTATGACTACGAGCACATGCGCGTGACCATCAACGACATGACGCCGCTGGTGCGCGCTTCGTGGATGCGCGGCGTATCGGCCATGCCCAACAGCTTTGCCCACGAGTCCTATATCGATGAGCTGGCGTTCGCAGCGGGTGTCGATCCGGTGGAATACCGCCTCAAGCACTTGTCCGACCCACGTGCCATCGACCTGGTCAAGGCTACCGCCGCGCGCGCCGACTGGCAGCCGCATACCCAGCCCATGCAAAGCCAGGGCGAAGGTGACGTGCTGCGCGGGCGCGGCTTTGCCTACGCGCGCTACATCCACAGTAAATTCCCAGGCTTTGGCGCCGCGTGGGCGGCCTGGGTGGCTGACGTAGCCGTTGACCGGCGCACCGGTGAAGTCGCCGTCACCCGCGTGGTGATCGGGCATGACGCCGGGATGATGGTCAACCCCGAGGGCGTGCGCCACCAGATCCACGGCAATGTCATCCAGTCCACCAGCCGGGTGCTCAAGGAGCAAGTCAGTTTCGAAGAGTCGACCGTGGCCAGCAAGGAATGGGGCGGCTACCCGATCCTGACCTTCCCTGAGCTGCCTGCCATCGACGTGATGATGCTGCCGCGTCAGCACGAAGCACCGATGGGCAGCGGCGAATCAGCTTCGGTACCCAGTGCCGCTGCCATTGCCAACGCCATCTTCGACGCCACCGGGATCCGCTTTCGCGAGCTGCCGATCACCGCCGAACGGGTGCGCGCCGCCCTGGGTGGCGATGGCCAGGGGCCTGGGCCATCGACTCCGACGCAGCCTGCAAGTAAACGTTCAAAGTGGTGGTTCGGCGGCTTGGCCGGGGTGTTGGGCGCAGCCCTGGGCATGCTTGCCACCGCCCTGCCCTGGCGCAGTGAAATCGCACCAGTTACCCCGCCCGGCGCTGGCAGCTGGAGCGCCGCGATGCTCGAGCGCGGGCGCCAGGTGGCAGCGGCCGGCGATTGCGCCGTGTGCCATACGGTCAGCGGTGGCAAGGTCAATGCCGGCGGTCTGGCCATGCAGACGCCCTTCGGCACGCTCCACACCACCAACATCACGCCCGACCCGGAAACTGGCATTGGCCGCTGGTCATTCGCCGCCTTCGAACGGGCCATGCGTGAAGGCATCAGCCGTGATGGCCGTCACCTGTATCCCGCGTTTCCCTACACCTCGTTCCGCGCCATCAACGATGCCGACATGCAAGCACTGTATGCCTACCTGATGTCGCAGCCTCCGGTACGCCAGCAAGCGCCCGCCAACCAGATGCGCTTCCCGTTCAACCAGCGACCGCTGATGGCTGGCTGGAACGCCCTGTTTCTGCAGCGCGGGGAATACCAGCCAGACCCGCAACGCAGCGCTCAGTGGAACCGCGGCGCCTACCTTGTCGACGGCCTCGGCCACTGCACGGCCTGCCATTCACCGCGCAACCTGATGGGCGCCGAGAAAGCTGGCAGCAGCTACCTGGCCGGAGGGAGGGTCGATGGCTGGGAAGCACCGGCCCTCAATGCGCTGGGCAAATCAACCACCCCGTGGACTGAAGACGAGTTGTTCAACTACCTAAGTACTGGGTTTTCTGAAAAGCACGGGGTGGCGGCAGGCCCCATGGGCCCGGTGGTCAGCGAGCTGGCGACGCTGCCCAAAAGCGACGTGCGTGCCATCGCCCACTACCTCAGCTCACTCGATGGCGAGCCTCAGTCGCAGGCGGCCAAGGCCCCGCAGCCAGCTGAAACCCACGTGTCATTGAGCAATGGCGAACGCGTGTTCAAAGGCGCCTGCATGGCCTGCCACAGCGATGGACAGGGGCCGAAACTGTTCGGCGTCAGCCCGTCGATGGCGGTGAACAGCAACATTCACAGCGAGCTGCCAGACAATCTGCTACGGGTGATACTGCACGGCATCCCTACCCCAGCCACCCGCGACCTGGGCTACATGCCGGGCTTCAAGGGCAGCTTGTCGGACCGCCAGATAGCCGATCTTGCGGCATACCTGCGCCAGCGTTTTGCAGGTGACAAGCCCGCCTGGCCAGGGCTCGCCGCCAAGGTCGCGCAGGTGCGCGCCAACCCAGGCAGCCATTGAAGTCACAGGCGCAGGCCGCGCAGGACAAGGTCGCTGATGAAGGCCAACCAGTCGGCCTTGGCCTTGGGGTCAGCCAGGTCCACGGCCAGGAACGAACTGAGCGTATGGCGGTTGGAGTTGTAGAAATAGCAGAGCGAAGCAATCATCAGGTAGGCGTGGGTAATGTCGATGTCGTCACGAAACAGGCCCTTCGCCTGGCCCGCGTCGATGATCGGCCGCAGCACGCCAACCACCTCGCCCGACAAGGCCTTGAGGTTCTGCGACTTGCGCGCATGCTCGCCTTGGTGAAGGTTCTCGGTCGCCAGTAGGGTGACGAATTCGGGGTGTTGCACGTAGTAATCCCAAATGAATGCCACCAGCGTGCGCACCGCCTGCTCAGGGTCGGCCAGGTCCAGTTGCAGCCCGGCTTCGGCCTGGTTGAAGCTGGCATAGATGTGCTCCAGCACACTGATGAACAGCTTTTCCTTGTTGCCGAAGTAGTAATAGATCATTCGGTCGTTGGATTTCGCGAGGGTGGAAATCTGCTCGACGCGCCCACCGGCGAAGCCTTCCCGGCTGAAGACCTGTACGGCCGCCTTGAGGATGTTGTCTCGGGTGCGGTCGGCCTGTTGGGCACGGATACCGGTTTTGCGCGTTTGCATGGAAGTCCCTGTGGGCTGGGCAGAGGGTTCACACTGCCATAGATGGTACTCAATGCGCGAGTTTACGGGCGGGCTCAAAAGGATGAGCGAAGTAGCGAAAGGCGCGGAGCTGGGTTGGGCACACTGCAGTGCAGCAGGCGGCCGAGCGTGCAAGTGAAGCCCTGAACGGTCTCGCCATAGACGGTGGTTGCCTCGATAGAGCCCTGACAGTTCAGAGCCCTGTTGACAGAGGCCGTGGCGACTGACTCGAAGTCGGATAATTGCAGTTGATCATGTAGCCGATCAATCAGCATGGCTTGCTGTCTGCAAAAAACCTCCCCCCGTGCTGCGCACGGAAGGAGACAGTGATCGCACGTCTAGATGCGTCCGAACAGCCACGGTTCCAAGGCCATCCGTTCGTTCTCGAACGCCTGTATAAGGTCCGACTGGAGTAGCGTCATACCCACCTCGTCCAACCCGTTTAGCAAGCAGTGCTTGCGAAACGGATCCAGATCGAACGCGATGCGTTCCCTCCGTTCATCGGTGATCGTCTGCTGTTCCAGGTCGATTTCCAGTTGATGATGGGGTCGGTCTTCAACTGCGGCGAACAAACTGTCAATTGTGGTCGCGTCAAGGATGATGGGCAGAATGCCGTTTTTGAAACAGTTACCGTAAAAGATCTCGGCAAAACTTGGAGCAATGATGGCCCTGATACCCCAATCGAGCAAAGCCCATGGCGCATGTTCACGGCTGGAACCACAACCAAAATTGTCCCGTGTCAGCAGAATACCTGCGCCTTCGTAGCGAGGCTGATTCAACGGGAAGCTCAAGTTGAGTGGCCTTTGGCTGCAGTCCTGATAGGGCTGCCCATGGTCAAGGTAACGCCACTCATCAAACAGGTGCTGACCAAAGCCCGTGCGCTCGATGATCATCAGGAACTGCTTGGGCAGGATGGCGTCAGTGTCCACATTGGCACGATCCAAAGGCACGACTTTGCTTTTCAGATTAGTGAAGGCTTGCATAACGGCCTAGAGACCTCCGACATCGACGAAATGACCGGCAATGGCGGCGGCGGCGGCCATTGCCGGACTGACAAGGTGGGTACGTCCACCGGGCCCCTGACGACCCTCAAAGTTACGATTCGAGGTGGAGGCGCAGCGCTCACCGGCCGTCAACCTGTCCTCGTTCATTCCCAGACACATCGAGCAGCCAGCATCGCGCCATTCAAAACCGGCTTCAATGAAAACCCGGTCAAGCCCTTCGGACTCCGCTTGCGATTTGATCAACCCCGAACCCGGCACCACCAGCGCTTGCTTGATGGAGGGGGCAACCTTCTGTCCAGCCACGATAGAGGCAGCCAGTCGAATATCTTCGATTCGAGCGTTGGTACATGAGCCGATAAAGATTTTATCCAGGTGGATATCCCGTATTGCCGTACCCGGTTGCAAATCCATGTACTTCAACGCGCGGTCGATGCCTTGCCGTTTGACCGGATCAGGCTCCTCTTGCGGTGATGGGACGCACCCATCTATGTCCACGACCATTTCTGGAGAAGTCCCCCAGGTCACATGAGGCCTGACCGCAGTCGCATCCATGCAAATTTCAGCATCGAACACCGCGCCGGTGTCGCTGCGCAATGTGCGCCAGTAACGCTCGGCGTCATCCCATCGCGAGCCAGTTGGCGCCATTGGCTTGGCTCGAATGTAGGCTGCAGTGGTATCGTCGAATGCCACCATGGCACACCGCGCACCCGCCTCGATGGCTAGGTTGCAAAGCGTCATCCGTGCTTCCATCGTCATGCGCTCGACCGTAGCACCCGCGAATTCGATGGCGTAGCCGGTAGCCCCCGCGGTGCCAATCTTCCCGATCAGCGCCAACGCGATGTCCTTCGACGTGGTGAAGGGACGAAGTTCTCCTTCTAGAATGACGCGCAGGGTCTTGAGCTTTTTCATTGAAAGGCATTGCGTTGCCAGCACATGCTCGATCTCCGAGGTGCCGATTCCAAACGCCAGCGCGGCAAAGGCCCCATGGGTCGTCGTATGGGAGTCGCCGCACACGATCGACATGCCAGGAAGGGTTAAGCCTTGTTCAGGGCCAACGACATGAAGGATGCCTTGGCGATGATCGTCCATGCCAAAGAGCGTGATGTTGAATTCTGAACAGTTTCGCTCCAGTGCATCGACCTGGCGCCGTGCAATAGCATCGGTAATGCCTTTATGGCGATCGACGGTGGGAACATTATGATCCGCCGTGGCCAGGACAGAACTTTCACGCCACGGCCGAAGCCCATTCATTCGCAGTGCGTCGAATGCCTGCGGGCTGGTAACTTCATTGATCAATTGAAGATCAATATAGAGCAATGTGCGTCCATCACCCGTATCAAGCACTGCGTGACGACGCCACAGTTTCTCAAAAAGTGTAATCGGGGTCATTCTACATCTCTCACATGGAGTCAGCGAACCCGGTTCCGTCCTCGGCCCTGCGGGGGGATAGGTGAAACGAAACCGGACACGCAGACGCGGGAAGTACGTAAGGGTGCCTCTACGGAGAAACCGACCTTTTCGTACTGAAATAGCATCGGGTACTGAGCTACCAAGTCATTGCGGGTTGGCGCTAAAAACCTTCACTTTTTATCCGACGTCCTCAGGCTCTGCGGCAGTGCCCAGATAAGCAGCGCGGCAGCAATCAAGCAGGTAGTACCGATCAGATAAAGCGCCGGGGTGGTGCTGCCGGTCATGTCTTTTATGAAACCGACCATCACCGGGCTGACGATGCCACCCACCTGTCCCATTGTGTTGATCAGCGCAATCCCTGCGGCAGCGCCGGCCCCTGCCCCGGCCAGCAATTTGGGTGGAAGCGACCAGAACGTGGGAATGGCGGCAATGATGCCTGCACCCAACAACGCCAGCGAGATGGTGAGGTACAGGACATGTGCTTCGAAGAAACCCGCGCTGAAGAAGCCAACCGAGCCGATCACGACCAAGGCGCACACAAATTTTCTTCGCTCACCGGTGGCATCGGACAACCGCCCTACCAACACCATGCTGATCGCGCCGCACACGTACGGCACCGCCGTCAGCAAGCCGATGGTTGTCGCACTTTCGATACCAGCGCTGCGGATGAGCTGCGGAGCCCAGAAGTTCAGACCGTATGAAGCGACCTGGATCAGGAAGTAGATGAATGCCAGCATCAGGAACCCTGGAAGGCGCAGCGCCGTCAGCAGAGACCCTTCATGGGTGTTCACTGCATGGCTCGCGATTCGGCTGGCAAGATAAGACTTCTCCTGCGCACTCAACCAACTGGCGTCACTGATGCGGTCTTTCATTGTGACCAACACCACCAACCCCAGGGCAATGCAGGGAAGGCCGCCCAACAGGAACAGCCAGTGCCAACCACGCATATCGAACAGCCCATCCATGTGCCCAAGCACCAAGCCGGAAACAGGAGCGCCAATCAGTCCTGCAAAAGCCGATGCCAAGAACAGCATGGAGGTAATACGGCCTCGATAGTGCTGCGGAAACCAAAGCGTAAGGTAATAAAGGACCCCAGGCGCGAAGCCTGCTTCCATGGCGCCGATCAAGAAACGCAGTAGGTAAAATTGCCATTCTGCCGTCACGAAGATCATCAGCGCAGTTGCCAATCCCCAGGACATCATGATCCTGGCAATCCAGCGCCGCGCGCCGACCTTGTATAACATCATGTTGCTTGGAACTTCGAACAAGACATAGCCTACAACAAAAAGGCCCGCCCCAAGCCCATAGGCAGTGTCGCTCAAGCTAAGATCCGCTTGGAGCTGAAACTTCGCAAAACTGATGTTGATACGATCAAAGAATGCAAACAGATAACAAATCATGATCAGCGGCATCAGGCGCCATGCAACTTTCGATATCAACTTCTTTTCGTCGATGACGGCGCTCGTAGTGCCGTCATCCGGCACAGAAACGGAAATAGGCATTTGAATTTCTCCAGGCGAGCTTCGCGAACAGTAAGCTCTGATTGTTTTTGTTATCTGGCGAGCGACGGTAGTCGCTTGGTCAGGGATCAGCCGAAACGTGGAGGCAAGGGGTGAAGGTCACAATTTCGGCCTGCCTTCGCCACTTGTCCCGGCATCTCGTGGCCCAGCAGGGCAGGCAACGAGCGGGACAACGTGAGCAGGTGCGCAAGGTCAATACCTGTGTCGATTCCGACTTCATCACAAAGGTTGACCAAATCTTCGGTGCATATGTTTCCTGAAGCACCGGGTGCGAAAGGACAGCCGCCAAGCCCGCCCAACGAAGCATCGAAGCGGCGCGCGCCGGCCTCATAGGCTGCCAACACATTGCTCAGGCCAAGGCCTCGTGTGTTGTGAAAGTGCAGGGTCAGCTGTGATGCAGGCACCTGAGTCAGCACCCTGCTCACGAGCCGGTGGACCTGGCGGGGGTTGGCCATGCCCGTTGTGTCCGCCAGGGTAATGCCTTGCATGCCGAGGGCTTGGTAAGCATCAATCAGGCGCATCACGACATCTTCATCGATGCGGCCTTCGAAGGGACAACCGAATGTTGTCGCCACTGTGCCGTTCAAGCTGATTGAGCTGCCTTGCACGAGCGAAACCACCTCGTTGAAAGCAACCAGTGACTGCGCTGGCGTCATGCGCATGTTGGCCATGTTGTGGCTTTGGCTGGCTGACAATACCAAGTTCAACTCGTCAGCATTGGACGCGATGGCTCGCTGGGCCCCTTTCAGGTTGGGAACAAGCGCCACATAAATCACACCCGCTCGACGCGCTATCCCCTGGAATACCGCTTCCCCATCACGCAGCGCAGGAATGGCCTTGGGAGATACGAACGAGCCGGCTTCAATGCGAGTGAAACCACAGACGGAGAGCTCGTCAATCAGCTTGATCTTGTCTGCCGTCTCGACCCAGGTTGGTTCGATCTGCAGACCATCACGGGGCGAGACTTCTTGGACGACAAGTCGCTCGGAGTAGTCTGTGATCATTGCACCACCCCCTCGTCCTTCAGGCGTTGAATGGCCTCATCAGGCAATCCCAAGCCCCCAAGAACAGACTGGGTATGTTGCCCAAGGCCAGGGCCCTGCCACTTGACACCCCCTGGGGTGTCCGACAGCTTTGGCACGATCCCAGGCATTTTGACCATCGTTCCATCGGGCAGCTGCGCATTCAGAATCATGTCGCGTGCCTGATAGTGTGGGTCGGCTACGATGTCTGCTGCGCTATAGATTCGCCCCGCAGGCACTTCTGCTTTTTCCAAGGCTTGAAGGACAGCCTCGATCGGCAGCTTGGAACTCCACTGGGTGATCGCCTCATCCAGCAGCTCACAGTGGGCAGCTCGACCATCGTTGTGTTCGAACCTTGGGTCGCTTGCCAGATCTGGCCGGCCAATTGCAGTCATCAGGCGCTTGTAGATCGGATCGCTGTTGCCGGCGATCACAACATAGCCCTGGTCCGCCGTCGGGTAGGTGTTGGAAGGCGCAATGCCCGGCAAGGCGCCTCCGCTACGTTCGCGAACATGCCCAAGCATGTCGTACTCCGGTATCAGGCTTTCCATGACGTTGAATACGCTTTCTGCAAGAGACACATCCACGACCTGTCCATCACCTTGACCGGTCTTGACGCGCAATACGGACATCAACGCACCGATGACCGCGTGCATCGAGGCCAGCGAGTCCCCCAGGCTTACCCCTACACGTGCCGGTGGAACGCCAGGCGTACCCGTGGTGTAGCGGATACCACCCATGGCCTCACCGATGGCACCAAAGCCGGGCCGATCTTTGTAGGGCCCCGACTGTCCATAGCCCGAAATACGCACCAGGGTCAGCTTTGGATTGAGCGCATGGAGCACGTCCCACCCAAGGCCGAGTTTTTCCAGCGCCCCAGGCCGCAGGTTCTCGATCAGTACGTCAGCGGTTTCGACCAACTGCTTAACGATGTCGATGCCAGCGTCTGACTTCAGGTTCAGGGCGATGGACTTCTTGTTCCTCGATTGCAGGTACCACCACAGCGACGTACCCTCGTGCAGTTTTCGCCATTTACGAAGAGGGTCTCCCTGCCCCAGCGACTCGATCTTGATTACCTCGGCGCCGAACTCGGCCAACATCCGGGCAGCGAACGGGGCAGCGATAAGCGTACCGATTTCGATCACCCGAAGTCCGTTGAGAGCAGTCATGGTGCAACCTCTGTTTCTTGGAATTTGTACCAAGACTAGGGGTTCACGCTGAGCGAACGCCAACGGTATATGGGAAAGTATCGTTCGCGTTTCGCGAACGGCTGGTCCTAGCGTGGCTGTTGCAGATGGTCGAACAGCAGTTGGCTGACGGGTGACAAGGCTTCTCGCTCACGCACCAGCAATACCAAGGTTCGGTCGGCCCACTCGTCGCTCAGTTGCACAGCCGTCAGGCCCAGTCCTCGCCCAAAAAGCTCGAAGGCCTTCAGTGGCAAGATGCCGATGCCCATGTCGGCTTGCACCATACGGCACATGGCGTCAAAACCAGGCACATGAATGCGTAGACGAAGGGGTTGCCCCAAAGCTTTTGCTGCCACATGGATTCGATTATTGATGGAACTGGCCGAATGCAGCCCTATGTGGTCAAACATCAGCGTTTCAACGAAATCGACCTGATCATGCTCTGCCAGCGGGTGGTCACTGCGGGTTACCACCACCAGTCGATCATGCCGATAGGGGACCGTGTACAGGCCCTGGCTGTCGCTGTCCATCGAACAGATACCCAGGTCCGCGACGCCGTCGATGATCCCCTGTACAACGCCATCGCTCGGGCGCTCCTCCAAATCCACCTTTACCTGCGAGTGGCGCAGGACAAAATCATGCAGATCTTCGGGCAGGAACTGAATGATCGCAGACAGGTTCGCGAGCATCCGCACATAGCCCCTGAGCCCCTGCAGGTGTTCACCCACCTCGATACCGACTTTCTCGACTTCCGTGAGGATGCGTCGCGCGTGGTGCAACAATGTCTCACCCGCGGCAGTCAGATCCATGCCTTTGGCTGTGCGGGAGTAAAGCGGGACACCCAGCGCCTCCTCCAACTCCATCAGGCGCTTGCTGGCGGCCGATACCGCAATGGCCTCCCTTGCGGCTGCGCGCGTCAGCGTTCCTTCTTCATGAACAGCGACGAAGAGCTGCAGAGTGATCAGGTCCAAACGTCGGATCAGTTGCTTGTGAAGCATTAGGTTCACCCTGCTCATCGGCTGCGACAAGATCAGGCCCGACGTTCAGCGCATCCAGTTACGAGCGGAGATAAATCCGTCGAAGCCGACCTGATGAAAGGGGATGCAAAATAGACGGGCACAAAAAAGCCCTGATAAATCAGGGCTTTGATGAAGAATAGTGGCGGAAGCGTAGAGATTCGAACTCTAGGATAGTTGCCCATCGACGGTTTTCAAGACCGTTGCCTTAAACCACTCGGCCACGCTTCCAGCTGCTTTGCGGCCGCCATAATACCGGAATGAAACACGCTGTCAAACTCTCTGTGTCGCGGCTTGCAGGAGCTCTGGTAGACTCCTACCATCTTCGACGTTTCATATCACAGGTTCACCAAGGAGTGTCGCCATGCGCGAACAGGATTATGCCGTACATCACGGCCAGCAGGTCGAGCAGCAGGAGATCAGCAAGGTCCTGCGCAACACGTACAGCCTGCTGGCACTTACCCTCGCATTCAGCGGCCTGATGGCCTTCATCTCACAACAGATGCGGTTCGCCTACCCGAACGTGTTCGTCGTGCTGATCGGCTTCTATGGCTTGTTCTTCCTCACCGCCAAGCTGCGCGACTCGGTGTGGGGCCTGGTTTCCACCTTCGCCCTCACCGGTTTCATGGGCTTCATTCTCGGCCCTATCCTCAATCGCTACCTGGGTATGAGCGGCGGCGCCGAAGTGGTCAGTTCGGCCTTTGCCATGACGGCGCTGGTGTTCGGTGGCCTGTCGGCCTACGTGCTGATCACCCGCAAGGACATGAGCTTCCTCAGCGGCTTCATCACCGCAGGCTTCTTCGTCCTGCTGGGTGCGGTCGTGGCCAGCTTCTTCTTCCAGATCAGCGGCCTGCAACTGGCCATCAGCGCCGGCTTCGTGCTGTTCTCGTCGGTATGCATCCTGTTCCAGACCAGCGCCATCATCCACGGTGGTGAACGCAACTACATCATGGCGACCATCAGCTTGTACGTTTCGATCTACAACCTGTTCATCAGCCTGCTGCAGCTGTTCGGCATCATGGGTCGTGACGACTGATCCAACGTTGTGTCCAAAGAAGCCCGCTTACGCGGGCTTTTTTGTGCCTATGGTTTTTACCGAACATGCACGGTCTCAAAGCAGTACAGCGCCCATACTTATTGACCTAAAAGTCAGGTAACAAAGGCGATGATCGTCGAACAGGCGGCTAACCAGTATTCCCCTACCGCATTCCCTATTCTGCCCGTAGAATGCGCTCCTTTTTTATAGACGGGCAGCGCTGCGCAATGAGCTCACAGGAACACAGCCCAGGTGCAACAGCGCCTGACAACGAACTGGTACTGGGTCTGGAAGACAAGCCACGGCTGCTCATCGGCTTGCTGGCAGCGCTGCAACACCTGTTGGCGATCATTGTGCCGATCGTCACCCCTGGCCTGCTGATCTGCCAGGCGCTGGGCGTTTCTGCCCGGGATACCAACCTGATCGTGTCCATGTCTTTGGTCATCTCCGGCATCGCCACCTTCATCCAGTGCAAACGCTTCGGCCCTTTCGGTGCCGGCTTGCTGATCGTGCAAGGCACCAGCTTCAACTTCGTCGGCCCGCTGATTGCTGGCGGGGCCTTGATGGTCAAGCAAGGCACGCCTGTGGAAGGCGTCATGGCCGCCATTTTCGGCGTGGTCATCGCAGGCTCTTTCGTCGAGATGGGCGTGTCTCGCATCCTGCCCTTCGTCAAACGACTGATCACCCCGCTGGTGACCGGCATCGTGGTGCTGATGATTGGCCTGACCCTGATCAAGGTGGGCCTGATCAGCATGGGCGGTGGTTTTGGCGCCATGGCCAACGGGACCTTTGCCAACGGCGAAAACCTGCTGCTGTCAGGCGTGGTGCTGGCGATCATCGTCATCCTCAACCGCATACCGGTGGTCTGGCTGCGCAGTTGCGCCATCGTCATCGCGCTGGCGGCGGGCTATGCCCTGGCCGGCTATCTGGGCCGCCTGGACTTCACCGGCATGCACGAGGCCGCGCTGTTCCAAGTGCCGACACCCTTGCACTTTGGCCTCGGTTTTTCCTGGGCACTGTTCATCCCGATGCTGGTGATCTACCTGGTGACCTCTCTGGAGGCCATCGGTGATGTAACCGCCACCAGCAAGGTCTCGCGCCAGCCCGTGGAAGGCCCGGTGTGGATGCAGCGCATCAAGGGTGGCGTGCTGGTCAACGGCGCCAACTCACTGCTGGCTGGCGTGTTCAATACGTTCCCAAGCTCGATCTTCGCCCAGAACAACGGCGTCATTCAGCTGACCGGTATCGCCAGCCGTCACATCGGCGTATGGATTGCAGGAATGCTGATACTGCTGGGCTTGTTCCCAAGCGTTGCCGGGGTGATTCAGGCGGTTCCAGAGCCTGTGCTGGGCGGCGCGGCCATGGTCATGTTCGGCGCAGTGGCAGCCTCGGGTATCAATATCCTGGCCAGCACCCGGCTCGATCGCCGCGCCTTGTTGATCATCGCCGTATCGCTGGCCTTGGGCCTGGGCGTGGCGCAGGTACCCGAATTCCTTGCCCATATGCCAGCGGCGATTCGCAACGTGATGGAGTCAGGAGTTGCTACCGGAGGCATCTGTGCCTTGGTACTCAACTGGTTCCTGCCCGAGGGCAAGGAAAAGGCCTGACTACCACAGGCCTGCAGCAGCCAGGCCTTTTTGTTTATCATGGCGCGATTCCATAGCACGAGTTCGCCATGAAATTTGCTATCGCGGTGTTTTCCCCCGCACAGGCACCCGCTTCCCGCCGGGCGCTGCGCTTTGCCGAGGCAGCGCTGGCTGCCGGGCACGGCATCACCCGCTTGTTCTTCTACCAGGACGGGGTGCACAGTGCATCGTCCAACGTGGTAGCCCCCCAGGACGAACAGGACATTGCGCAGCAATGGCGCACGTTCGTTCAGGCCAATCAGCTCGATGCAGTGGTGTGCATCGCCGCCGCCCTGCGTCGTGGCGTACTGGACGAACGCGAAGCCAGCCGCTATCAACGGCCTGCCGTGAATCTGCAGCAACCCTGGGAACTGTCCGGGCTTGGTCAGTTGCATGAAGCGGCGCAAACGGCCGACCGGCTGATCTGCTTTGGAGGCGACTGAATGGCCAGGTCCATGTTGATCATCAGTCGCCAGGCGCCCTGGAGCGGGCTGTCTGCCCGCGAAGCGCTGGATATCGTCCTGGCCGGCGGCGCCTTCGATCTGCCGCTGGGCGTGCTGTTCCTGGACGATGGCGTGTTCCAGCTGGCCTGCGACCAGCACCCTGCCGCCCTCGAGCAAAAAAACCTGGCTGCCAACCTGCAGGCACTGCCCATGTTCGGCGTAGACGCGTTGTACGTCTGTGGCCATAGCCTGGCTCGGCGCGGCATGACGCACGCAAGCCTTGGCCTGCCGGTAGAGGTACTTGACGATGCGCAGCTTGCGGCTTTGATCGCACAGTTCGACGAAGTGGTGACGCTCTGATGACAACCTTGCATGTAATAGCCCACTCCCCGTTTGGTGACGAACGCCTTCACAGCTGCCTGCGCTTGCTCGGCAGCGAAGACGCCGTGCTGCTGTGTGGCGATGCGGTCTACGCCCTGCTCCCAGGCAGCGAGCCGTTGCGTTTGCTGGAGCAGGCCCAGTTAATCGGTCGCCTTTATGCGCTGGAAGAAGACATTCAGGCCAGGGCCATTGCGCCCTCGCTGGCAATTACGGTCGACTACCCAGGCTTCGTCGCGCTGTCCCTGCACCATGACAAGGTCAACAGCTGGTTATGAACACGCTCGATATCGAAGGCAAGGCCATTGCCCTGGACAAGGACGGCTTTCTGGTCAACCTTGAGGATTGGTCACCGGCCACCGCGCAAGGCTTGGCCACCCGCGAAGGCATTGACCTGACGCCTGCCCACTGGGAAATCCTGTCATTGCTGCGCGCGTTCTACCAGGAGTATCAGCTCTCGCCCGCCACGCGCCCCCTGATCAAATACGCAGCGCTCAACCTGGGCCCGGAAAAGGGCAATAGCGCCCATCTCAATCGCCTGTTCAATGGCACTCCCGCCAAACTTGCCGCCAAGCTGGCGGGCCTGCCCAAGCCGACCAATTGCATATGACCAGCCCACGCCCGCTTACCCTGGAAACCCCCGCTGAACACCCCTTCGCCGAGTACGTGCGCATCCTCGGCAAAGGCAAGCGTGGCGCGCGCGGCCTGACACGCGAAGAAGCCCGCGCCGCCATGGCCTTGGTGCTTGAGGGTAAAGTCGAAGACGCGCAGCTGGGCGCCTTTCTCATGCTGCTAAGGCACAAGGAAGAAAGCGCAGAAGAGCTCGCCGGCTTCACCGAAGCGCTGCGCGCGCACCTGCAAGGGCCTGCCATTGCCGTGGACATTGACTGGCCGAGCTATGCCGGCAAGAAGCGCCATCTGCCCTGGTACCTGCTGGCCGCCAAGTGCCTGGCCGGCAATGGGGTGCGTATCCTGATGCACGGTGGCGGTGCGCACACCGCAGGCCGCCTGTACAGCGAGCAACTGCTCGCGCTGCTGCACATACCTCTGTGCCGCGGTTGGCAGGCCGTCAGTGAGGCCCTGGACCAGCACCACCTGGCCTTTTTCCCACTGCAGGACTGGGCGCCTGAACTTCAGCGCATGATCGACCTGCGGAACATTCTGGGCCTGCGCTCGCCGATCCACTCCCTCGCACGGGTGCTGAACCCGCTCGGCGCACGCTGTGGCCTGCAAAGCATCTTCCACCCGGGTTACCAGGCCGTACACCGCGAGGCCAGTCGCTTGTTGGGCGATCATGCGATCGTGATCAAGGGTGATGGTGGCGAAATCGAGGTGAACCCGGATGTGCTCAGCCATCTCTACGGCACCACTGACGGCAAAGCCTGGGACGAAGAATGGCCTGCCCTGAGCGAGCGGCGCCACGTCAAGCCGGCAGCGCTTGAGCCTGAGCACATGCTGGCCTTCTGGCGTGGTGAGGTTGAAGACAGCTATGCGCAAAAAGCAGTGCTGGCCACCATGGCGCTGGCGCTTCGCGGGTTGGGGCAAGACCGCGAGCAGGCGTTTGCCCGTGCGCAAGCGTGGTGGGCTGATCGCAATCGATCGATTTAACCGATCATACCGCCCCACTCTTTGCGCTATTGCTTCGAACGTCTTTCTCTAGACTGGGCTCCAACGACAAATCGCTTTGTTAAGGAGCTCATCATGGGCCTGTTGGTCGACGGTCGCTGGCATGACCAGTGGTACGAAAATGGCAAGGACGGCGCGTTCAAGCGTGAGGACTCACAGCGGCGCAACCCATTGCCTGCCGCTGAGCCGGGGCGTTACCACCTGTATGTTTCGCTGGCCTGCCCCTGGGCTCATCGCACTCTGATCATGCGCGCGCTCAAAGGCCTCGAGCCGCTGATCGACGTGTCGGTGGTCAGCTGGCTGATGCAAGCTGACGGCTGGACCTTCGACCGCCAGAACGGCTCATCGGGCGATCACCTCGACGGGCTCCAGTACCTGCACCAGCGCTACACCCAGGACGACCCTCACTACACCGGGCGCGTGACCGTACCGGTGCTGTGGGACAAACAAGAGAACCGCATCGTTAACAACGAGTCGGCGCAGATCGTGCGGATCTTCAACCATGACTTCAATTCGCTGACCGGCAACCTGCTCGACTTCTACCCACAACCGCTGCGAGCGGACATCGACGCCTTGAACGAACGCATCTACCCGGCGATCAACAACGGCGTTTACCGCGCAGGCTTTGCGACGACACAGCAGGCCTACGAAGCGGCCTTCGACGAGGTGTTCAGCGAATGGGATCACCTCGAAGATGTGCTTAGCCGACACCGCTACCTGGCAGGCGAGTACCTCACCGAGGCCGACGTACGCCTGTTCACTACGGCGGTACGCTTCGATGCCGTTTACCACGGCCATTTCAAGTGCAACCTGCGCCGTCTGAGCGACTACCCCAACCTGACCCACTGGCTGCGCGAGTTGTATCAATGGCCAGGGATAGCCGACACGGTGAACATGCAGCACATCCAGAACCACTACTACCTCAGCCATACCACCATCAACCCCAACGGCATCGTGCCCAAGGGGCCGCTGCTGGACTTCAGGCTGCCCCATGATCGCGCTCGCTTGCCCGGCAAGGGTATATGGGGTGGGAGCTGAACTAGCCTGTGCCCTGCCCAGACCGAATCAGTCGCGCATAAACCCGCCATCGACGTCCATGATCTCGCCGGTCACGAACCCGGCCTCCCGCGAGGCCAGGAAGCATACGGCGGCGGCGATGTCGCGGGGCGTGCCGGCGCGGCCAAGCGGCATCTGTGCGAGCACTTCGGCCCTGGCCTGAGGCGCCAGCGCGCTGGTCATCTCGGTGTCGGTCAGTGCCGGCGACACCGCGTTGACGGTGATGGCATAGGGGCCGGCTTCTCGCGCCAGTCCTTTGGTCAAGGCGATCACCGCGCCCTTGGCCGCCGCGTAGCAGCTATTACCCAGCAAGCCACCCCCACGCTTACCTGCCACCGATGCGATATTGATGATGCGCCCGCTTTGGCGCGCCATCATGCCCGGCAGCACGGCCTTGGCGCAGAAAAACACGCTGTTCAGGTCAATGGCCATCACCCGGTTCCATTCCGCGGTGGTGACCTCCAGCAAAGGGCCAGTCGAGACGATGCCTGCGTTGTTGACCAGGATGTCGACCCCTCCCAACAAGGCTTCCACCTGGTTCACCATGGCCTGGACCTGAACCTCATCGGCAACATCCGCTCCCACGCCAATCGCCTCGATCCCGGCTTCTCGCAACCGAGCCGCAGCCGCCTCGGCTGCCTCGGCATCCAAATCGCACACCCCTACTCGGGCACCGGCCTGGCCCAGTGCCGTGGCGATCGCATGACCAATGCCACGGGCGGCGCCCGTTACCAGGGCCGTGCGGCCGGTCAGGGTGAAATTGAGTGCAGCATGCACAACGGGAGTGCTCATGGTCGTCATCCATCGAAAATGGCCGCAGCCAGGCGCGCCTGCTCATGGGCAGCAGGCGGTCGTCAAAGGTACTGGAGGGTCAGGGCATCACGCGGTGCCGCAGGCGCCGAGCGCCAACTGCTCCTTGAGCGGGGGAATGTCCAGCCGGCGCATCACCCGGTACAACGAGGGCCGGCAGATCCCCAGAACGCGGGCCGCCGCCGACATGTTCCAGCGGCAGCTTTGCAAGGCCTGTAACACCTCACTGCGCTCATCGCCTGAAGGCGCCGCCCGGCGGATGGGCGTGATGTTGGCAGGCAACGCAGCCGGGGTCTGGCACTGCTCGATGAAGTCCAGCGGCAGATCGCTGCGCAGCATGCGCGGGCCTTCCATCACGGCGCAGGCGTAACGCACGACCGCCCGCATCTGGCGCAGATTCCCCGGCCAGGCGTGGGCCATCAGCAAGCTCCACACCGGCGCCAGTACCTGGCGTGGATCACAGCCTGGCAGTTCATGGGCCACCATGTTGCACAACAGCTCGCCACGGTCCTGGCGCTCGCGCAGCGGTGGTAACTGCACCACGCCCGTGGCGATGCGATAGAACAGGTCCTCGCGGAAACTGCCCTCGGCAACCCGTGCCGAGAGGTCCTGGTGCGTCGCGCAGACCAGCGCGAAGTTGACTGGGATGCTGCGCTCGGCACCCAGGGGCGTTACCTCACGTTCGGCAATCACCCGTAGCAGGCGCGTCTGTTGTTCCAGGGGCATGTCGCCGATTTCATCGAGAAACAGCACGCCGCCATCGGCTTGCTGAACCTTGCCTTTCTTGCCGCCCGGTAAAGCACCCGAAAACGCCCCGCGGCTATAGCCGAACAGCTCGCTTTCGATGAGGGTTTCGGGAATGGACGCGCAATTGAGCGCCACCAGATGTGCACCGCGGCGTTGACTGTGCGCGTGCAGGGCGCGGGCGAGGATTTCCTTGCCGGTACCGGTCTCCCCGCGGATCAGTACGGCAATGCCACGCTCCATCAGCCGCAAGGCCCGGTTAAAGGCCTGACGCACCACAGGGTCACTGTCTTGAGCGATGTTGCACGCCTCCACGACGGGTTGGGGCGCACGAACGGCAGGGTTACAAGCGGTCATTAGCGTCACCTTTTTCTTGTTCTATAGCTTTTGACTATGTCGACTGGCGGGCTTGTGACGCCGCCTCGGCCGAATGACGTTGCACGGTTCACATTAGGGAGGCGCAGTTATATTTTCCAATACATAATCATGCATCGACTGATACCTTCGAGAGCATCATGATTGAGCTCAGGCATCTGCAGTACTTCCGCACGCTGGCCGAAACCCTTCACTTCGGCCGAGCGGCCGAGCGCCTGCATATTTCACAGCCACCGCTGTCGCGGCAAATTGCGCTTCTGGAGGAAGAGCTTGGGGTCAAGCTGTTCGACCGCTCCCGGCGCAGGGTCGAGCTGACGGAGGCCGGCCAGCGCTTCTACCTCGATACCGGCACGGTGTTCGCAGCCTTCGAGCAAGCCAAGCGCAATGCACTGGCCGCCGCGCGCGGTGCGGCGGGGGCACTTTCCGTGGGGTTCATGATGTCCACCGCTTACAGCATCACACCGGCGATCACCCGCCGTTATGCCGCGCTGTTCCCCCAGGTGAACTTGAAGTTGACCGAGACGCTGCCATTGGACCTGGCCCAGGACATTACCAGTGGCAACAAGGATGTAGCGATCATGTACCGGCCTCAGGACTGCACAGGCCTGGAAACCGTCACGCTGTACCGCGAGGAAATGACCCTGGTACTGCCGCCCGGCCACCGCCTGGCCGAGCAAACCGTCGTGGAGCCACGTGAGCTTGCCGGTGAAACCTTCATCATCGTGCCACGGCGTATTGCCCCTGCCCTGCATGACATGATCTGCAACTACTGCCTGCAGCATGGGGTCACCCCCAACATCGGCCTTGAGATCAACATGCAGCAGACCATCGTCAACCTGGTGGGCGAAGGCCTGGGGGTGGCGATGGTCCCCCGGTCGATGCGCAACATGCGCCTGGCCAGTACCAGCTTCAGGCCCCTGCGCGAAGCACCGGTGATCGAAGTGGTGGCCGTATGGAAGGCCGACAATCACAACCCCTGCATCGCCACCTTCGTCGAAACGGCCTTGCAAGCCGGGGAACAGGCGACCCGAGAGGATCAGACGCAACGCGGTTCGGAGCAGTGAGCACTTGATCGAGATGCCGACTATCGCGTCGCCATTTTAGCTCGGCTTGTTGCGCTTTCAGGTGGATCAACACGACTTGTGGCAGGTCAGTTTGGACTGATATCGCTTCCAGCGACACCACCCAATCACCGGTGCCTGGCAAAAGTGTCAGGTGCGACTGCCGGACATGAGGCAGTACCATGCTCAATTATCTCAAGGCAGACTAATTGATCATGACGCTCCAATTCGGCGACCAGATCGGCCATTCAAAAATAAAACTGAGGACAGACCTGAGTTATACCGTCTATGGCACGCCCATTTGCTTTGAATCATTTACACCAACCGTTGCCTACTGTGGTGAGCGTTACGATACGCAGTCTCAACTTTATTTCCTTGGGAATGGTCATCGCGTTTACAATAGTCGGTTGATGAGATTCCACACGCCAGACGCACACAGTCCTTTTTTGCAAGGGGGGATCAATATCTATTGCTACTGCAAAGACGACCCCGTCAACTTTTCGGACCCAACCGGAAAAACACGGACCCCACTCAAACCCGTTAATACCTCTATACGCCGCCGTGGATTTAACTCCACACTTTACCGTGCCAGTGTCCTTGTACAACGTGAAATGTCGGCTAGAGCTGAAGCCAGGGTTGCCCGCGTGACCGCCAGGCGAACTACTCAGTTTGCCCATGATTTATTTCAGTCCGCACAGATGAATAGAGCCGAGGCGAGCACCGCAAACGATCCGATTCAGCGACAAGTTTTTAGTATCGCTGCCGAGTTGGATCAGCGTGAGGCATTGCGGCAGCACGAACAGAGCCTGACAAGCAGTTCACAAAGCTCGGAATTTTCCCAGCAAGCTGACGCGCTGGCTGAAGACAGCTTCCTCCTACGTCGGTTCGAATCCGAAAATTTCCCTCCGCCCCGGGTACACTCCCCAGCATTATCAGTACAGACGGACCAGGTGACTACAATACAACCTCTAGCCACATCAATTCGGAGAACTACTGTCATAGGGGTCAGTTCTGGAATTCGACGAAACAATCAGCCGTAAGGCTAGCATGAAGCAACTGCCTGAATATTTTTGTTGGCGAACATGGGTGGCGTATTAATGAAGTAAGAAGGTCAGATTCAACGCTCATCAAAACTGATGACCAGCGCGCCCATGTATAGCGGCCTTATACCACTAGGAGTCGCGCAGCGGTCCCAGTACTTCAGCATTCAAGCCTGCTGAAACCCGTCTACCGCTCCGACCCGGCGGCATGAACTCACGATAATGGTGAGCACTCAAGGCTGCGCCGGACAGCCCGTGACCGGTACCCTCCCCCACGCAGCCCCCGCTCAAATCTCCAGAATCCCGGACGCCATGAACCCCCCATCCACCGGGATCACATGCCCACTGATGTAAGACGCATCATCGGACGCAAGAAACGCCACCGCCCCCGCCATCTCCGCCGGTGTGCCGTAACGGCGCAAAGGCACCGCACGGGCATAGGATTCGCGTGTCGCCGCAGAATGCAGTGCCTGTGTCAAAGGCGTGTCCACCGGGCCCGGGGCAATGCCGTTGACCGTGATGCCATGTTCGGCCAGCTCGATCGCCATCTGCCGAGTCAGGCCGATCACCGCTGCCTTCGACGTGCCATACGCAGTGCGCCCCATGCTCGCCCGCATGCCGCTGATGGAGGCAACGTTGATGATGCGCCCCCACCCGTGCTCGCGCATCACGTGAGCAGCCTGCTGGCTGCACAGCAGTGTGCCGGTCAGGTTGACGTTCATCAGCCGCTGCCAGCCTTCCAGATCGGTGTCCAGAAACGACTGGGTGCGGGCGATACCGGCATTGTTGACCAGTACATCACAGCGTCCACAGCGTGCACGCAGCTCATCGAACAACGCCGTGATCGACGCTGCGTCACCAATGTCGATTGCCAGTGCCAAGGCATCGATGCCCTGCTCGCGCAACCCCTCCACCCTGAGTTCGGCAGCCTGCAGGTTGATGTCGGCCACCACTACCGTGTGGCCATCATGCCCCAGGCGTTCGGCGATGGCCGCGCCGATCCCCATGGCCGCACCGGTGACCAGCGCCACGCGGCCCACGGCAGTTGCAGGCAAAGTCTTTTTCGCAAGTTGGCTCATGTCAGCGCTCTCTTAAAGGAAACCGATGGAAATCCATGGGAAACAGGCAACGATCACCAACGCCACCAGCAACGCCCCGAGGTACCCCCAGACGCGGCGAATGACATGATCGGACGACGTCTTGCTGATGGCGCAGGCCGCGTAGAAACCCACACCCAAGGGCGGTGCGAACAACCCGATGCCCATGGCCAGGATCACGACCATGGCATAGTGCACCGGGTGAATGCCGAGCATTTCGGCCAGGGGGAACATCAGCGGGCCGAACAGCACGATGGCCGGGATACCCTCCAACACACTGCCCAGAATCAGGAAGGTGAGGATGGTGACCACCATGAAGCCCATCACCCCGCCTGGTATCTCCTCGATCAGTTCCACCAGCGACTGCGAGAAGCCCGACTGCGTCAGCGCCCAGGCCATCGCCGAGGCCATGCCGATGATCAGCAGGATCGCCCCGGACAAGGCCGCCGCTTCCAGCAACATCGGGTACAGCCGGCGCCATTCGATATGGCGCATGAACAGGTGCATCACCAGCCCCACCAGCACCACGTAGGCCACACCAATGGTCGAGACCTCGGTAGCGGTGGCCGCCCCTTCCAGCACCGCCACCCGGATCAGCAACGGCAGCGCCAGGGCCGGCAGGGCAATCAGGAACGTCTTGGCCACGCGGGACAAAGGTGCCCGCGCAATCGCCGGCGCCTCATCCTTGCGCGAGCGCCACCAGCACACCACCGCAATGGCCAGGGTGGCCACCACCGCAGGCATCAACCCGCCGATGAACAGCGCCGTGATCGACACGCTGCACACCGCACCGATGGTGATCAGCACCAGGCTCGGCGGTATCGTCTCGGTCATCGCCCCCGTGGCCGACAACAGCGCTGCCAGCTCTTCAGGCTTTGAGCCGCGCCGCTTCATTTCAGGAAACAACGCCGGGGCCACTGCGGCCATGTCGGCAACCTTCGATCCTGAAATACCCGACACCAGGAACATCGCCCCCAACAGCACGTACTGCAGACCGCCACGCACGTGCCCCAGCAGCGAAGCCATGAAATCGATCAGCGTGCGGGCCATGCCCGACAATTGCAGCACCACACCCAGCAACACGAACAGCGGCACGGCCAGCAGGACCATGTGGGACATGCCCTCGTCCATGCGGCCGACCACGATCGAGAGGGGCGCGTGGGTCGCCAGGGCCAGGTAGGCCATGGTCGCCGTGCCGAACGCAAAGGCGATAGGGATGCCGCCAAACACGCAGGCGCCCAGCAGCACCAGGAAGAACACCACCAGGTTGTAATTGCCCATCGCTGCCAGTATGGGCTGCGCCAGCCACAAGGCCGCGGCCACCGTGGCCACCACCGCCAGCCCGGCCATGAACTGGCGCACGGTCGAATAACGGGCCATACGCGCAACCGCCGCCAGCAGCATCAGCACAGCCCCTACCGGCAGCGCTGCAGCACGCACGCCGTCGGGAATCCCCAGCGCCGGTGTGGTGATCCACATCTGTTCATGGGAATGCTGCATGGCCGGCGAGATGATCATCGCCACGAACAGGCAGACGATCAGCGCCGACAAAGTTTCGCTGAATCCGCGCCAAGCCTGCGGCAGCTTGTTGACCAGCGCCGACATGCGCATGTGCTCGCCACGGTCCAACGCCAGCACCGCGCCGAACATGGCCAGCCAGATGAACAGTGACGAGGCCAGTTCGTCGGACCAGACCAACGGGCTATGCAGCACGTAGCGGGCAATCACGCCGGCCAGCAGCACGAAGGTCTCGATCACCATCAGGGCAACCGCGATCACGCCCACCAGGCGCATGGCCCACTGGTTGAGGCAGATGAGCACCCGGGCCGGCAGGCGCTGCGAAACGGTGGAGGCCGGTAGCGCTGGCGCGCGCATCACGCCAGCTTCCCGGCGTATTGCTCAAGGATGCCCCAGGCCTGGTCGCCAAACTTGTCGTGCCACTGGGCGTAGTAATTGGCACTGCGCAGCTTGTCGCGAAACGGATCGGCAGGCGCCTCGACCAGTTCCAGGCCTTGCCCTTTCAAGGTATCGCGGGTACTGCCTTCGAGCTTGGCCAGGTCCTGGCGTTGACCCATCACCGCCGCGTCGATGTGCTTGCGCAGGATCGCCTGCATATCCGCCGGCAGGCGCCCGATCGAGGCAGTGTTGCCGAGCATCCAGAAGCCATCCCACACGTGATTGGTCAGCGAGCAGTACTTCTGCACTTCATACAGCTTGGCCGTCGATACCAGGGTCATGGGGTTCTCCTGCCCTTCGACGATGCGGGTCTGCAAGGCCGAATACACCTCGGCGAAGTTGATGCTGGTGGGCGCAGCATCCAGGGCGCGGAAGATCGACATGATGATCGGGCTAGGCGGAACACGCAGCTTCATGCCGCGCAGGTCGTCCGGGTTTGCGACCGGCCGGGTGCTGGTGGTGGTGACGCGAAAGCCGTTGTCCCACATGTGGTCGAATGCGAACAGGGTGCCGGTCTTGGCGATCTCCGCACGCACATGCTCGCCCAAGGCACCGTCCATGGCGCTCCACACTTGCTGGTAGTCCTTGAACGCAAAGCCCACGGCGCTGATCTGCACCGATGGAACCATGGTGCCCAGGATCACGGGCGAGAGGGAAAACAGATCGACCGCACCGGAGCGCACCTGGGCAAGGGTATCGGTGTCGCTGCCCAGCTGGCTGCTTGGAAACACCTGCACCACCAACGCGCCGTTGGTCTCCTCCTGGATGGCCTTGGCCATGGCCCGAGCACGCACGTTCATGGGGTGGCTGATGGGCAGGTTGTTGGCAAACTTGAGTTTGAAGTCGGCAGCCCGGGCGCCAGTGCTGTACAGGCCCAAGCCGGCAGCGGCGACTGCGGCCGATGCCAGGGAGGCCGTCTTGATGAAGGAACGGCGGGTGAAATCGCTCATGAAGCTCTCCTGACCTATTTGTTCTTATTGATCGAGTGGGATACGGCGATGGTGCAGATGACATTGCAATTGAGGTGCCACACTCAAGCGGGTGCACGGGATAGCGTAGTGGCCATCCACAAAGCGCGCTTAACTGACTGATTTTGAAGTGCTAAATAAAATCTCCCGGGGCGTGGTGCTGCGCCAATGGGCATCTCGGACCTGCTTGAGGGTGTAACAGGTGTCTCCCTTGAGTGTCGCCTGCCACGTCACTGCGACACCTGTAGCACGTGTTCGCTACCCGCAGCCACCGTCGAACGTGCCACGAATGCCCATGGCAGAGCGCTTGCCGCAGGCCTGGCACCGTTCTTGCCATCGACCTCGCCAACCCCGAGCGAGGATTACTCTCATGCATTCACCCCTCATCAACGGCTGGTACCACGCCCCCTTCGGCAAGTTTCCCGACATCGACCCCGAGCGCATGATGGCTGACGCGGCTCTGGGCGCCCTCAACCACGCAGGGCTTGAGGCGCAGCAGATCGATTCGGTACACGTCGGCCACTTCAATGCAGGGTTTCTCTACCAGGACTTTCCATCCGCGCTGCTCGCCAATCACTTGCCAGCACTGCGTTTCACCCCGGCCGTGCGCGTGGAGAACGCCTGTTCCACCGGTTCGGCAGCCATTCACTCGGCCTTGCACGCCGTACTGAGCGGACAATCGCGCCATGCTCTGGTGGTGGGCTTTGAGAAAATGAACAGCCTGCCCACCGCCGAGGTCGGCAAGATCCTGCTCAAGTGCTGCTACACCCCTGAAGAAGCCAACATCGAGAACGGCTTTGCCGGGGTGTTCGGCAACATCGCCAGCGCCTACTTCGAACGCTACGGTGATCAGTCCGATGCACTGGCCATGATCGCCGCCAAGAACCACGCCAACGGCGCACTCAATCCGTATGCGCACATGCGCCGCGACGTGGGCTACGACTTCTGCCGCACACCTTCGGACAAGAACCCCTTCGTGGCGGGCCCCCTCAAGCGCAGTGACTGCTCGCTGATCAGCGACGGCGCGGCCGCCCTGGTGATCAGCCGGGGCGATCAACCGACCGGGGGCGGTCAAGCCGTTCGTTTTCGCGCGGCCGTCCAGGTCAACGACTACCTGCCATTGTCACGGCGCGACCCCACGGTCTTCGAAGGCGCTGCACGGGCCTGGCAGCAGGCGCTGAGCCAGGCGCGCCTCACACTGGACGACCTGTCCCTGGTGGAGACCCATGACTGCTTCACCATTGCCGAGCTGCTCGAATACGAGGCCATGGGCCTGGCCGAGCGCGGTCAAGGCGCACGGGTGATCGCCGAGGGCGTGAGCCGCAAGGACGGCAGGCTCCCGATAAACCCCTCCGGTGGCCTCAAGTCCAAGGGCCACCCCATTGGTGCGACCGGCGTTTCGATGCACGTGATGGCGGCCATGCAGGTCACCGGCCAGGCCGGCGACATGCAACTGCCGCGCGCAGACCGGGCTGGCGTGTTCAACATGGGCGGGGCGGCCGTGACCAACTACGTGAGCATTCTGGAGAGCGTGCGATGAACGGAATCGACAATGTCATGAACCTGGGGGAGCTACTGGCCCAGGTGGCTCGGCGTTTGCCCGATCTGCCAGGCTTCATTCGCGGCGAGCAACAGGTGTCCTGGCGTCAACTGCTGCACCGTGTAGACAGCGTCGCCGCCGCGCTGCGTGCACGCGGCCTGGGCAAGGGCGACCGCTTGCTGGTGCACTCGCGCAATAACCTGCCGCTGTTCGAAAGTGCCTGGGTGGCCTTTCGCCTGGGGATGGTCTGGGTGCCCACCAATGTGCGCATCACCCCCCCTGAAGCTGCCTACCTGGGCAGCTCCAGCGGCGCAGTGGCGATGCTCTACGACGAGGGCTTTGGCCATTACGTGGACGCTGTGCGCCAGGCATCACCGGCACTGCGGACCGTGATTGCCATGGCTGCGCCCCGCGCGGGTGAAGTGGCCTACGATGCCCTGCTCGATGAAGGCGCCCCGCTTCAGCCTGGTTTTCGCCCGGCCGAGGTGAACTACAACGATCCGCTGTGGTTCTTCTACACCTCCGGCACCACCGGGCACCCCAAGGCAGGGGTACTGACCCACGGGCAAATGGCGTTCGTGGTCAACAACCACCTGGCCGACCTGATGCCCTGCCTGAGCCAGCAGTCACGCTCGCTGGTGCTGGCCCCCTTGTCCCACGGGGCCGGTATCCATGCACTGGTCAACGTAGCCCGGGGTGCTGCCTGCGTACTCCCTGTCGGGGACCGACTGGACTGTGACGAGGCCTGGCGCCTGGTGCAGCAGCACCGTATCGACAACTTGTTCACGGTGCCGACCATCGTCAAGATGCTTACCGAAGACCCGGCCGTCAGCCGTTACGATCACAGCAGCCTGCGCTACGTGATCTACGCAGGTGCCCCCATGTACCGCGCCGACCAGTGCCATGCGCTACGCACATTGGGCAAGGTGCTGGTGCAGTATTACGGCCTTGGCGAAGTCACCGGCAACATCACGGTGCTGCCCGCCGACTGCCATGATGCCGACGATGGCCCTCAGGCCAAGGTCGGTTCCTGCGGCTACCCACGCACCGGCATGCAGGTGGCCATACTCGATGAACAAGGCCGCGAGCTGCCCACGGGTACGGACGGCGAAATCTGCGTGCGCGGCCCGGCCGTGTTCGCCGGCTACTACGACAACCCCCAGGCCAATGCCGAATGCTTCCGCCATGGCTGGTTCCATACCGGCGATCTGGGGCATGTGGACGAGCACGGTTACCTGTTCATCACCGGGCGCGCCTCGGACATGTACATCTCCGGCGGCTCGAACGTGTACCCGCGCGAAGTGGAGGAAGCGTTGCTGACCCACCCTGCCGTCACCGAAGTGGCCGTGCTCGGCATGCCGGACGATAAATGGGGCGAATGTGGTTGCGCGGTGATCGTCACCACTGCCCAGGTCAGCGATGACCAACTGCTCGCGCACCTGGAGCCCCGCCTGGCGCGCTACAAATGGCCCAAGCAGTTTGTACGCTGGCATGAGATGCCAAAGTCCGGCTACGGCAAGATCGTCAAGAAACACATCCGCACGTTGCTCGAGACCGGCACGGAGCAACCGGCATGACGCCCCATTTCGAACTGCGCGGCGGGGTGCGTCACTTCAACCATGCAGGCCCGGCCCGCCTACCCAGGCTGCTCGACTGTGAAGTCGCGTGCAGCCAGGAGTTGCGCGTCGAGCTTGCCCCCGGCAGCCAGGTGGGCGAAAGCCTGCTGTCAGTGCTCGAGCGCTGTCGCTACCAGAGTGCAGTCGGCCGCGTGTTGTGGGGTAGCGCGTGCGCCTTGACCTACCACCGCATGGTGACCACAAGCGACAGCCAACGCCCTTACGACTACGGCAAGCCCGTGGTGCTTACAGGCCCTGTCACCTTCATCAGTGGTGCATTGACTGTCGGCAGGGATGCCAGCGGCGCCCCGCTGCTGCATTGCCATGCCGGCATGCTCGACAGCCTTGGGCAACAGCACGGCGGGCACCTGGTATTGCAGCGAGTCGTGGTCGGGAGCGAACCCCTGGTACTGCGGCTATGCCTGTTCGAGCATGTCGCCTACCAGGTACAGCCTGACACCGAGACCCAATTCAACCTGCTACACCCTGTGCTCAAGGAGGCCTCATGACACCTGCCCTGCCCTCTACTACCACGCAGGTCCAGCAAGGCCGTCTCGGGCGGCTGGTAGTCGCCCGCCTAAAGCCCAACGAGGATGTGATCGACAGCGCCGAAGCCCTCTGCGCCAGCCACGGCATCGCCTGCGCCGTGATCCGTGGCGGGCTGGGCAGCCTGATCGACGGCGAACTGCGCTACCACGGCGAGCACGGCCATCAAGCCATTCATGTACCCGGGCCCGGTATCGAGATCCTCAGCCTGAGCGGTGAGGTCATTGCCGGCCGAAGCCACCTTCAGGCAGTGCTCGCCGACGCCGACGGCAAGCTCTTCGCCGGCTGCCTGCAACGGGGTCGGAACCTGTCCTTCATTACCGTGGAGCTCACCCTGCAGGAGTGGCTGCCGGACTGACTGCCCACACTGCAGCACCCTTTGCGCCCGCTCTCTGGGCGCCCATCACCCTCAGGAAGAAAACAATGACAAGAAAGCCCTACGTGCCCCTGTACCTACTCACCTTGACCACCCTGGCCGTTCCGGCTGCCAAGGCGGCCTTCATCGAGGACGGCAAAGCCAACCTGCACCTGCGCAACTACTATTTCAACAACGATTACCGCGACCGCCCCGGCCCTGCCGGCCAGAGCAAGACGGCCGAATGGGCGCAGGGTTTCATGTTCGACTACAAGTCCGGTTTCACCGACGGCACCGTGGGGTTCGGCGTTGACGCCCTCGGCTTGCTGGGCCTACGCCTGGATGGCGGTGCAGGCAATCACCGAGGCAGTTCGATGATTCCGGATGCCAGCGATGGCAGCGCGGTGGACGAATGGAGTCGCCTGGGCTTGACCGGCAAGGTCCGTTTTTCCCAGACCGAGGCACGCTACGGTACGCTGCAACCGAAACTGCCGATTCTGGTGGCCAACGATGGGCGCTTGCTACCGCAGACCTTCGAAGGCGGGATCGTCACCTCAAAAGAAATCGATGGCCTGACCCTGATCGGAGGCCGCCTGGAGCATACCACCGGCCGGGGCTCGACCAACCGCTCAGGCCTGGCCGTGGCGGGGGGTACACGCGAGAGTAATGCGTTTGTGTTTGCCGGGGCCGATTACCAGCTCACCCCCGCCTTGAAGCTGCAATATTACGGCGCCCAGCTGGAGGATTACTATGTCCAGCATTTCGCGGGGCTCGTGCACACCTGGGCCCTGAGCGACAACCAGTCGCTGACCACCGACCTGCGCTACTTCAAGACCGACGCGGATGGACGCAACGACTCAGCCAGCGGGCGCGCGGCAGGGTATCGCGTCACCGGCCTGGGCGATACCGCAGGCAAAATCGACAATGATACCTGGAGTGCCATGTTCACCTACGCCATAGGTGGCCACTCGGTCTTACTTGGCCATCAGCGGGTCTCGGACAGTGGCAACTTCGTGCAGATCAACCAGGGCAATACAGGCGAAGGCGCAGCTGGTTCGAGCCTGTATCTGTTCACCGATCGGCTGGTGACCAGTTTCACCCGTGCAGGTGAACGCACCACCTTCGGCCAATACAGCTACAACTTTGCGGCATTGGGCATGCCCGGCCTGATTGCCTCGCTCACCTACCTCAAGGGCACGCACATCCGCACCGCTGCCGGCGGTGACGAAAAGGAATGGGAACGTGACATCGCCCTGGACTATGTGGTGCAGGACGGTGCGCTCAAGGGGCTGGGCTTGAGCTGGCGCAACGGCATGCTGCGCAGTGGGTTGCCCAGCGAGTGGGCACAGGATCAGAACCGGGTGACCGTCAGCTACACCGTGCCATTGTTCTAGGGCACGGATGTCCGTGTTCACGCAGCCTTGTGTGTGCCCAGCCTTGTGTGTGCTCAGCCTTGTGTGGGAGCGGCCTCGCGCCGCGATGGGGCGCGAAGCGGCCCCAGGATTTCAGCGTCGCCGCTAACGTTGCCGGGGCCGCTTTGCGGCCCATCGCGGCGCAAGGGCCGCTCCCACAGGGGGGTGAGCTGCGCCCCAAATGTTGGACACCCGTCCACTTTTGGGGTTTTTATGCGCAAGTATTCAAAGCAGTTTAAGCTGTCAGCCATTCAGGCCTTTCTTGATCGCGGGTATGGCTTTCGCCATGTTGCTGCGCAGTTCCAAATGGATCCGACGCTCCTTCGTCGCTGGGTCGTGGCCTACCGTACGCACGGTCAGGCCAGTCTGGAGAAAACAGGCCGCCATTACAGCGCCGAGTTCAAACTCGCCGTTCTTCATCATAAATGGCGTGAAGACCTTTCGTTGCGCGCCACGTCAGCGCTTTACAACCTAGGCAATTCCACACTGGTTCGCAGTTGGGAGGAACAGTATTACAGTGGCGGACATCAACCCCGACCGTCCCGTAAGAAGCCAGTGATTACCGCGATGCCTAAAGCACCCCGCAAGTCTGAAGACGTTTCATCCACGCCTACTGAACAACTCACTCGTGAGCAGTTGCTGACAAGGCTAGCCCAGCTCGAAGCGGAGAACGCCTATCTAAAAAAGCTCGAGGAGCTAGACGAGGAGAAGGCGAGGAAGAAGATAGCCAGGAAAAAACCCGGCTAGTCGCGGCGCTACGTAAGCTTTACCCCCTTGCCTGGCTGCTCAAAGCAGCTCATTTGTCGCGCAGCACTTATTATTACCAGCTCGGCGTGCTCGAGGCTGGGGATCGGTGTGCCTCGCTCAAAACGTTGATACAAGACATCAGCCACCGGCATCGCGGCCGCTACGGGTATCGGCGAGTCACCTCTACGCTGCGTAGCGAAGGGCAATCGGTTAACAGTAAGAAGGTACGTCGTCTGATGGCCGAACTGGACCTGAAATGTACAGTGCGCCCCAAGAAGTACAAATCTTATCGGGGGCTAATGGGCGAAGCCGCCCCCAACATCCTTAAGCGCGACTTCCGCGCAGACCAGCCAAATCAAAAGTGGGTAACGGATGTTACCGAGTTCAAAGTGGCAGGTGAGAAGCTGTACCTTTCTCCGATCATGGATCTTTATAACGGCGAGATCGTTGCTTATCGTACCGACTCCCGACCCCGATTTACCTTGGTAGGCGAAATGTTGGAGATAGCGATCAATAAGCTCCCAGCCAACAGCCGACCGCTCTTGCACTCAGATCAAGGCTGGCATTATCGATACCCTGACTACTGCAAGCGGTTGAAAGAAGCAGGGCTTGAACAGAGCATGTCACGCAAGGGCAACTGCCTGGACAACGCGGCGATGGAAAGCTTTTTTGGGACGCTCAAATCGGAGTACTTCCACCGTGAGCGCTTCGCAAGCGTTGCTGAGCTTAAGGCGGGGTTGGATGAAGACATCCATTATTACAACCATGATCGAATCAAAATGAAGCTCAACGGCCTGAGCCCTGTGGCTTACAGGACCCAGGCTGAGATAGGCTAACCAACTGTCCAACATTTGGGGCGCAGCTCAGGGCTGCATTAGATCTGCAGGCTTGAGGGTCAACTGCCTTACTCCCCCCCTCAAAGCGTCCGCAGACTGTCAGCCGTGCTGTGCCCCCTCGAACCACGCCAGCTTCTCGCGCAGTTGCACCACCTCGCCCACGATCACCAAGGTAGGCGCATGCACTTCATGGCGTGCAACCAGCGCAGGCAAATCGGCCAAGGTGCCGGTGAACACACGCTGGTTGCGCGTCGTGCCTTGTTGGATCAACGCGGCCGGCGTGCTCGCTGCCCGCCCGTGGCGGATGAGTTCTTCGCAGATGGTCGGCAAGCCGACCAGGCCCATGTAGAACACCAGCGTCTGGGCAGGCGCGACCAAGTCGTCCCAAGGCAGGTTGCTGCTACCGTCCTTCAAGTGCCCGGTGACAAAGCGCACCGACTGGGCATGATCGCGGTGGGTCAGCGGGATGCCGCCGTAAGCGGCACAACCGCTGGCAGCGGTGATACCCGGCACCACCTGGAACGGGATGTTGTGCTCGGCCAGCTCCTCGATCTCCTCGCCGCCACGGCCGAAGATGAACGGATCACCGCCCTTCAGACGCAGCACGCGTTTGCCTTGCTGGGCAAGGTCCACCAATAGCCGGTTGATCTGATCCTGGGGAACGGCGTGCTCTGCACGACGCTTGCCGACATAAATGCGCTCGGCATCCCGACGGCACATGTCGATGATCGCAGGCGCCACCAGGCGGTCGTACAGCACCACATCGGCCTGCTGCATCAACCGCAGCGCGCGGAACGTCAGCAGGTCCGGGTCTCCCGGGCCAGCACCGACCAGGTAGACTTCGCCGCCCTGCTGCACCGGCGCGCCATCGACCATCGCCTGCAGCAACCGCTCGGCCTCTGCGCCCTGCCCAGCCAGTTGGCGTTCGGCAATCGGCCCCTGGAAGACGGTCTCCCAGAAACCCCGGCGCTGGTTTACATCCGGGTACAACGACTTGACCGTGTGCCGGAAACGCGCCGCCAACCCGGCCAACTCACCGTAGGCAGCAGGGATCCAGGCTTCGAGCTTGGCCCGGATCAAGCGTGCCAGGACCGGGGCATCGCCCCCGCTGGACACCGCGATCACCAAAGGCGAGCGGTCGACGATGGCCGGGAAGATGACCGTGCACAATGCCGGCGCATCGACCACGTTGACCGGCAGGCTCAGGGCCTGGGCATCGGCCGATACCTGGGCGTTGAGCCCCGGATCGTCCGTGGCGGCGATCACCAGTCGGCAACCTGTGAGGTCACCCGGCAGGTAACCGCGCACCAGCACCTGGCCACCGCCTTCACGCGCCATGCTGGCCAGCTGGCCATCGATTTCTGGCGCCACCACACGCAGCGCGGCGCCAGCATCAGCCAAAAGACGCGCCTTGCGCAACGCGATCTCGCCACCACCAACCACCAGCACCAAGGCGCCCTGCAGTTTGTGGAACAGCGGCAGGTAGTCCATTTAGCGGATCACCTCAACGCCACCCATATAGGGCTTGAGCACTTCGGGCACCCGGATCGAGCCGTCGGCCTGCTGGTAGTTTTCCAGCACCGCGACCAACGTGCGGCCCACGGCCAAACCGGAACCGTTGAGGGTGTGCACCAGTTCCGGCTTGCCGGTTTCCGGGTTGCGCCAGCGCGCTTGCATGCGGCGGGCCTGGAAGTCGCCGCAGTTGGAGCACGAGCTGATCTCGCGGTATTTGTCCTGGCTGGGCACCCACACTTCCAGGTCAAAGGTCTTGACGGCGCTAAAGCCCATGTCACCGGTGCACAGTGCCAATACGCGGTACGGCAGCTCGAGCAGTTGCAGCACACGCTCGGCATTGGCCGTCAGGCCTTCGAGCGCTTCCATCGACTTGCCAGGCTCCACCACCTGCACCATCTCGACCTTGTCGAACTGGTGCTGGCGGATCATGCCGCGCGTGTCTCGGCCCGAAGCACCGGCTTCACTGCGAAAGCACGGCGTGTGCGCCACGAACTTGAGCGGCAGTTGCTTGGCGTCGAGAATTTCCCCAGCCACCAGGTTGGTCAGCGACACCTCGGCGGTCGGTATCAGGTAGAAGTCCGCCTCGCCTTCGCGGGTGATCTTGAACAGGTCTTCCTCGAACTTGGGCAACTGGCCAGTGCCCTGGAGGGCTGGCGCCTGCACCAGGTACGGGGTGTAGTGCTCTTCGTAGCCATGCTCACCGGTGTGCAGGTTGATCATGAACTGCGCCAGTGCGCGGTGCAGGCGTGCGATTGGGCCGCGCAGTACGGCAAAACGCGCGCCAGACAGCTTGGCCGCCGCTTCGAAGTCCAGCCCGCCGCTGAGTTCGCCCAGGGCGACGTGGTCCTTGATCTCGAAATCGAACGACTTGGGCGTGCCCCAGCGACGCACTTCGACGTTCTCGTCTTCGCTGGCACCGACCGGCACACTGGGATCGGGCAGGTTGGGAATGGTCAGCACGATGCTGTCCAGTTCTGCCTGGATACCGTCCAGCTCGGTTTTGCCGGCGGCCAGCTCATTGGCCATGCGCTCCACATCAGCCATCAGCGGGGCAATGTCCTCGCCCTTGGCCTTGGCCTGGCCGATGGATTTGGAACGGGCATTACGCTCGGCCTGCAGTTGCTCGGTACGGGTCTGCACCGCCTTGCGGCGCTCTTCCAGTGATTCGATGCGCGCGACATCCAGGCTGAAGCCACGGGAGGCCAGGCGATCCGCCACTTCCTGAAGTTGGCCGCGTAACAGTTTGGAATCGAGCATATCGTTCTCTCGTTATGTGTAGGTGTTGGTCAGAATCGAGTGAGGGACAATCCTGCCCAGGTCGCGAGCAGCCCGCCCACGACACTGATGGCCGAATAGCCCAACGCCAGAGGCACCTGCCCGCTTTCCAGCAAGCGTACGGTGTCCAGCGAAAAAGAGGAAAACGTGGTCAGGCCGCCCAGAAACCCCACGATCAAACCAGCCCGCAACTCGGCCGGGACCATGGGTTTGTGCAGAAACAGGCCATACAGCAGGCCGATCAACAAGCAGCCCACCAGGTTGACGGCAAGCGTACCTATATAGAAGTGCCGCGGCCAGTGGGCGACCACCCAATTGCCTGCGGCAAAGCGCAACAGGGTACCGGCGATACCGCCGGCACTGACGGCGGCGATCAGCGTGATCATAGCTTTCTCCGCTGTCGCGGGCTACTGCGATCAAGATCGGCCAAGTGCCGGAGTTTTTCGCCAATCTTGAGCTCGAGCCCGCGCGGCACGGGTTGGTAATACTGGCGTGGCTCCAGCGCTTCGGGAAAGTAGTCTTCACCGGCTGCGTAGGCATCCGGTTCGTCGTGGGCATAGCGATACTCATCGCCGTAACCCAGCTGTTTCATGAGTTTGGTTGGCGCATTGCGCAGGTGCAGCGGCACCTCCAGCGAACCATGCTCGGCCGCCTCGCGCAGGGCAGTCTTGAAACCGACGTAAACGGCGTTGCTCTTCGGGGCGCAGGCAATGTAGGTGATGGCCTGTGCCACTGCCAGCTCACCTTCAGGGCTGCCCAGCCGCTCCTGCACGTCCCAGGCTGCCAGGCACAGGCTCAAGGCGCGGGGGTCGGCGTTACCAATGTCTTCGCTGGCCATGCGCACCACCCGGCGCGCAATGTAGAGGGGGTCGCAGCCGCCATCGAGCATGCGCGCAAACCAGTAGAGCGCCGCGTCAGGGTCCGAACCCCGGACGGATTTATGCAACGCCGATATCTGGTCATAGAATGCTTCCCCGCCCTTGTCGAACCGGCGACGGCTGTCTCCTAGCAGGCTTTGCAGCAGATCGACGTCGATCTCACTGCCGTCCTCGGCCAGGTCAGCAGCATTTTCCAGGAAGTTGAGCATGCGCCTTCCGTCACCATCGGCGGCGGCCCTGAGCATGTCGAAGGCCTTGTCGCCAACGCGCAAGTGACGTTTGCCTAGCCCCCGCTCCTCGGTGAGGGCGCGGTCTACAAGCTTGCGCAGCGCAGGCTCGTCCAGGCTCTTGAGCACGTAGACACGCGCCCGTGACAATAGCGCGTTGTTCAGTTCGAAGGACGGGTTTTCGGTGGTAGCCCCGATGAACAGCAAGGTGCCGTCTTCCACGAAAGGCAGGAAGGCATCCTGCTGAGACTTGTTGAAACGGTGCACTTCGTCGACGAACAGGATGGTACGACGCCCGTACTGGCCGGCCTGCTGCTTGGCCACTTCCACCGCCTGGCGGATTTCCTTCACGCCCGCCAGTACCGCCGACACCGTTTCGAAATGCGCATCGCAAAATTGCGCCAGCAGCCGCGCCAGGGTCGTCTTGCCAACCCCCGGCGGGCCCCAGAAGATCATGGAGTGCAGCGCACCTTGCTCCAGTGCTTCACGCAGCGGTTTACCGCGGGCAAGCAGGTGCTCCTGGCCGACATACTCGTCCAGGTTGGACGGGCGCAGACGGGCGGCCAGGGGCTGGGCGACAGGTTCGCTTCGAAACAGGTCCATGACAGGCTCTGGTTACTCCTTGATGACGTCTGCACCTTTGGGGATGTCGAACTTGAAGGTACTGTCCGCCACCGCCTGGTTGGCCTTGACGCCATTGAACAGGATGTTGGTACGCTGGCCAACGCTGTCGATCAGCTGCATGTCATTGATCAGCCCCTTGCGGAACGATACACGCAGCGAGTCGAACAGGGTGTCCTTGGTCTTGGGCTTGAGGGTAAAGTCCATCACATCGCCCTGCTGACGGGAGACGATATCGAAGCTCTGGCTGATCTTCGACACATCACCGGAAAGCAGCAGCGCCGGCGTCTGGTTCAGGCGCACGTCGAGTTTCTTGACGGTAGCCTGCTCAAGATCTGGGTCCCACAGGGTGACGTTCTTGCCGTCCGATACCACCACCTGCTCCTGGGGCGCATTGGTGTGCCAGTAGAACAGGCCTGGGCGCTTGACCGTCATCTTGCCGGACGTTTCCTGCAGGCTGGTGCCGCCTGCATCCAGGGTCAGCTGGGAGAAATTGGCTTCGATGGTCTGCGACTTTTCCAGCAACTGGGTCAGGCGCTGGACGTCCTGCTCGCCGGCGAACGCCGAGACCGGGCCCAGGGCAAGGGCCGAAACCAACAGCATGCGAATAGCGCGCATGGGAATCCTCATTGAGCGTTGAATGGGCCGAGCACCACCGTTGGCGCCCGGCAGGGTGATATCAATCGCGTGGGCCGCCTGGAGCAATCACTTCCCGCGAGCCGTTGCTGTTCATCGGAGTGACCACACCGGCCATCTCCATGGCTTCGATCATGCGGGCCGCCCGGTTGTAGCCGATCTTGAGCTTGCGCTGCACGGCGGAAATGGACGCGCGGCGGCTCTCGAGCACGAACTGTACGGCTTCGTCGTACAGGGCATCGCTTTCGGAATCGTCGCCATCACCACCGCCACTGCCACCTTCGAAGCCGCTGCCGGCTTCTTCAACACCGTTGAGGATGTCGTCGTTGTAGTCAGGGGCACCGCGCTGCTTCCACGCCTCGACCACACGGTGCACTTCGTCATCGGACACGAATGCGCCGTGGACACGGATCGGCAGGCTGGTGCCAGGCGGCATGTACAGCATGTCACCGTGGCCCAGCAGCTGCTCGGCACCGCCCTGGTCGATGATGGTACGCGAGTCGATCTTGCTCGACACCTGGAACGCCATGCGCGTCGGGATGTTGGCCTTGATCAGGCCGGTGATCACATCCACCGACGGTCGCTGGGTCGCCAGGATCAAGTGGATACCGGCAGCCCGCGCCTTCTGCGCGATGCGCGCGATCAGTTCCTCGACCTTCTTGCCGACGATCATCATCATGTCGGCGAATTCGTCCACCACCACCACGATGGTCGGCAGCGTCTTCAAGGCAGGCGGTTCATCCTCCATGCTTTCGCGGCGATACAGCGGGTCGTGGATGATTTCGCCGGCTTCCTGGGCATCCTTGACCTTGCGGTTGAAGCCCGCCAGGTTGCGCACGCCCATGGCGGCCATCAGTTTGTAGCGCCGCTCCATTTCCGCCACGCTCCAGCGCAGGGCATTGGCCGCGTCCTTCATGTCGGTGACCACGGGGCACAACAAGTGCGGAATGCCTTCGTAGATCGACAATTCGAGCATTTTCGGGTCGATCATGATCAGCCGTGCATCTTCGGGGCTGGATTTGAACAGGATCGACAGGATCATCGCGTTCACGCCCACCGACTTACCCGAGCCGGTCGTACCCGCCACCAGCAAGTGCGGCATCTTCGCAAGGTCGGTGATGACCGGCTTGCCGCCGATATCGTGGCCCAGGGCCAGGGTGACCGGCGACTTCTGTTCGTCGTACTGCGGGGTGGCAAGTACTTCGGAGAAGCGCACCATCTGGCGATTCTCGTTGGGAATCTCGATCCCCACAGTGGTCTTGCCCGGGATCACCTCGACCACCCGCACACTGGTCACGGCGAGCGACCGCGCCAGGTCCTTGGCAAGGTTGGCGATGCGGCTGACCTTCACCCCGGCGGCCGGCTGGATTTCGTACCGGGTAATCACAGGCCCTGGATGAATGGAGTCCACCGCCACCTCGACACCAAACTCCTTGAGCTTGATTTCCAGCAGTTGACCAACACCAGCCAGGGACTCGGGGGAATACTCGATCTTTTTCTGTTCAGCCGGGTCCAGGATGGAAATCGGCGGCAAGGTGCCTTCCACTGCGCTGTCGATGAATTGCGGCGCCGGGGTTTCTCTGGCGATGCGTTTGACTGGCTCGGGCGCCTTGGCAGCCGAGGGCGGCACGATGTTGGAGATCAGGGCCGGCGCGACCGCTGGCGCGGGCGCCGAAGGCCGGGCCGGTGCCGGTTCGCGTGTGATCACAGGTTCGCGCTGCACCACCTCTTGCTCACGCGCAACCGGGTCGCGCATCGTCACAGGCTCACCGCCCAGGGTCGGTTCGCGCGGCTCGGGCTGAGCAGGCGCAGGCTCGCGCTTGAACAAGCGTTCGCGCAGTGCAGGCTTGGCCGGCTCACGGGGTTCGGGCGCCACAGGCTTGGCCTTGACGACGGGCTCGTCCTCGCGCAGCTGCGCTTCCAGGCGCTTGCGTTCGTTACGCGCCTCCCACCAGCGCGAGGCCGCGCCCTGCACCAGTTCCAGCAGATCCAGCGTGATCTTGCCGGTCATGTCCATCACCTTGAACCACGACAGGTCGGTGAACACCGTCAGCCCGAACAGGAACAGGGCGATGAACATCAGGGTGCTGCCCTGCACGTTCAGGAAGTTGCGAGCCAGGTCGCCCAGGCTTTCGCCCAGGGCGCCGCCGGCCGAGAACGGGATGCTTGCCGGAGGATGGAAGTGGATATGGGCCAGCGCGGCCCCGGACAACACCAGGAATATCAGGCCTATCAACCGCCAGGAGAACAACCAGCCGCTCCAGTCCCAGGGCTGGTGGCGCTGGCGGAAAATCTGCCAGGTCTTGATCGCCAGCAGCAACGGGAAGATGTAGGCGAAGTAGCCCAGCACCATGAACAGGATATCGGCGAAATAGGCGCCGGCTCGCCCGGCGGCATTCTGCACTTGGTCGACGGTGGCGGTGTGGCTGAAGGCCGGGTCCGAGGTGTCGTAGGTCAGCAGCGCCATCCACAGGTACAGGCACAGGGCGCCGACGGCGATCAGCGCACCCTCCTTGAGACGGTAGTGCAGCTGCTGCCGCCACAGGGGCACGGGCAAGGGAGCTGGGGTTGCGGTGGATTTCTTCAAAACGCGTCTATTCCTGCGCGTGGTGCGCGTCCAATAGTGATCGGCCAGGGCCGAAGCCAACGGATCACTACTTTTAACATTACTGCCCGCCAGCCGCCATGGCGGCACGCCGTCTGGGGATCTGGCCGGGGGCGACTTTCCAATAGCTGCAATTTGAGCACGCATTGTCTTCTGTGACAAAGGCTTATGCTGTGTTTTTGCACAGGTGTGACAGCAAATGTCGCCGATGGTGCCGGCCATAGCTGCATTGTGTCCGAAATTGCCCAGATCACTGCGAGACACTGCCTACACCGGCGCTGCCCATGGCCCGCAGTTCAGCACAAGCCACCCGATTACTGGCGCAGCGCTCAATCGCGACCTTCAAGCGATTGACCCCATTTGCCCATCGCGCCATGCTGGCCACCCCCCTCCCCTACCGCATGACCGACCATGTTGACCTGGCTGAAACGCGATTCCTTGACTTTCCCTGCGCTGGACCGCGCCTTGCAAGAGCCCAACGGCCTGCTCGCCGCAGGCGGCGACCTGACGCCCGAGCGGCTTGTCCAGGCTTACCGTCACGGCTGCTTTCCGTGGTACCAGGATGGCCAGCCGATCCTGTGGTGGTCGCCTGACCCGCGCACCGTGCTGGCGCCTGCTCGATTGCATGTGTCGCGCTCGTTGGCCAAATGGATGCGCCAAGGCCGCTACCAGGTCAGCTTCGACACCGACTTCGCCGCAGTCATCGCAGCCTGCGCGGGGCCGCGCGATTACACCAACGGCACCTGGATCACCGACCCCATGCGCATGGCCTACTGTGAACTGCACGCACGCGGTATTGCCCATTCGGTCGAAGTTCGCCAGGACGGTGAGCTGGTGGGCGGCCTGTATGGCCTGGCCATGGGGCAGCTGTTTTTCGGGGAGTCCATGTTCAGCCGCGCGGACAATGCCTCGAAGGTTGGCTTCGTGACGCTGGTCCGGCACCTGGAAGCAGCCGGCTTCGTGCTGATCGACTGCCAGATGCAGACCGATCACCTGCAGAGCCTGGGCGCCCATGCCATCAGTCGGCGTGAATTCGCAGGCTACCTGGCACGCCACCTCGATCAGCCCAACACCGCCACCTGGGTTTGCTAGGCGCGTTTTCCACACCTGGCTTACACTTAGGCAAAGTCTCACCGAAGGGGTTGACCATGACAGAGTTGGCGCGGTTGAAGTTCTATGCCACTCAACCCCACACCTGCAGCTACCTGCCCGACGAGCAGGCCACCACGTTGTTCCTGGATCCCAGCCAGCCAATGGACGTTAACGTGTATGCCGACCTTTCGGAGATGGGATTTCGCCGCAGTGGCGATCACCTTTATCGCCCTCATTGCCAGAACTGCAACGCGTGCGTGCCTGCGCGCATACCGCCGGCACGGTTTGTGCCCAGCCGTCAGCAGCGTCGAATTCTCAAGCGCAACGCCGATGTAACGGTGACCGCTGCACGCCCTGCCTTCAAGGAAGAGTATTTCGATCTGTACCGGCGCTACATCGAGGCGCGTCACGCTGATGGGGACATGTATCCACCCAGCCGCGATCAGTTTTCCACGTTCCTGGTTCGCCAATTGCCGTTCTGCTGGTTCTACGAATTTCGCGCCAGCGGCCGGCTGCTGGCAGTCGCCGTCTGCGACCTGCTGCCCAATGGCCTTTCTGCCGTGTACACCTTCTACGAGCCTGATGAAGAGCGCCGCAGCCTGGGCCGGTTTGCCATCCTCTGGCAGATTGGCGAGGCGTTGCGACTTGATCTGGACGGCGTTTATCTCGGCTACTGGATCAAGAACTGCAAGAAAATGAACTACAAGACGCAGTATCGGCCTATCGAGTTGTTGATAAATCAGCGTTGGGTTGCCCTCAACTGAAAGCATTGGCTTGACACACAGTTTTCGGGCATAATCCACGCCACTTTTTTGCCCGGTGCGGTTATGCGTCGGGCCAACACTGGATCCGAGGGCTCTACTGCATGTCGAAAGAAGACAGCTTCGAAATGGAAGGCACTGTCGTCGACACCCTGCCCAACACCATGTTCCGCGTGGAGTTGGAAAACGGGCACGTCGTAACCGCGCACATCTCCGGAAAGATGCGCAAGAACTACATCCGTATTCTCACTGGCGACAAGGTTCGCGTCGAACTGACGCCGTATGACCTGAGCAAGGGCCGCATCACATACCGTGCGCGCTAAGCTCCAGCCATGAAAAAGCCCGGCATGTGCCGGGCTTTTTTGTGCCTGTGTGGATAAGGAAGGGGCCGCATGCGGCCCCTGAGGCTTAGGCCACCTCGGCAGTGGTCTCGTAGTCGAAGACCAGTTCGCCATCGCGCAGGTCCACGTGCACCACACCGCCGTGCTCGGCCAATTCGCCGAACAAAATCTCCTCGGCCAGGGGCCGCTTGATCTTGTCCTGAATCAGTCGACCCATCGGCCGCGCACCCATCTGCACGTCGTAGCCCGACACCGCCAGCCAGCCACGCGCCGCGTCGCTGACCTCCAGAAGCACGCGCTTGTCCTCAAGTTGCGCCTGCAGCTCGATGAGGAACTTGTCGACGATACTCTTGATGGTCTCGGTGCTCAGGCGGCCGAACTGGATGATGGTATCCAGGCGGTTGCGGAACTCCGGTGTGAAGCTCTTGCGGATGACTTCCATGGCATCGGACGCATGGTCCTGGTGGGTAAAGCCGATGGACGCCCGCGCAGCGGTTTCAGCACCCGCGTTGGTGGTCATGATCAGGATCACGTTGCGGAAGTCCGCCTTGCGCCCGTTGTTGTCGGTCAGGGTGCCGTGGTCCATGACCTGCAGCAGCAGGTTGAAGACTTCCGGGTGGGCCTTCTCGATCTCATCGAGCAGCAACACGCAGTGCGGCTGCTTGGTGATGGCCTCGGTCAACAGACCGCCCTGGTCGAACCCGACGTAGCCAGGTGGCGCACCGATCAGGCGCGACACGGTGTGACGCTCCATGTACTCGGACATGTCGAATCGCACCAACTCGACCCCCAGTGCCTTGGCCAATTGACGCGCCGCCTCGGTCTTGCCCACGCCGGTAGGGCCGGCGAACAGGAACGAACCCACAGGCTTGTCAGGCGACTTGAGCCCTGCACGCGACAGCTTGATGGCGGTCGCGAGCGAATCGATGGCTGCGTCCTGACCGAATACCGTCAGCTTCAGATCACGCTCCAGGTTACGCAGCAACTCCTTGTCGGAACTGGTGACATGCTTGGGTGGAATACGGGCGATCTTGGCGACGATGTCCTCGACTTGAGGGACGTCGATCCGCTTCACGCGATTGGCCTCGGGCTGCAGGCGCTGGTAGGCGCCGGCTTCGTCGATGACGTCGATGGCCTTGTCGGGCATGTGCCGGTCATTGATGTAGCGCGAGGCCAGCTCCGCCGCTGCGCGCAGCGCTTCGTCGCTGTACTCGATGTTGTGGTGGCTTTCGAAACGCCCTTTCAGGCCGCGCAGGATACCAACGGTGTCCTCCACGGAAGGCTCGCTCACATCGACCTTCTGGAAGCGCCGTGCCAGCGCCCGGTCCTTCTCGAAAATCCCGCGGAATTCCTGGAACGTGGTGGAACCGATGCAACGGATTTCGCCCGACGACAACAACGGCTTGAGCAGGTTGGAGGCATCCATGACGCCGCCAGACGCTGCGCCGGCACCAATGATGGTATGGATTTCGTCGATGAACAGGATGGCCTGTGGCCGCTTGCGCAGCTCACCGAGCAGCGCCTTGAAGCGCTTCTCGAAGTCGCCGCGGTATTTGGTACCGGCCAGCAAAGCGCCCAGGTCAAGGGAATAGACCACGCTCTGAGCCAGCAGATCAGGCACCTGGCCGTCGACGATGCGCTTGGCCAGGCCCTCGGCAATGGCAGTTTTGCCCACGCCGGCCTCACCTACCAGCAGGGGGTTGTTCTTGCGCCGACGAGCCAGGATTTGCGCCACGCGCTCGACTTCCTGTTCGCGTCCAACCAACGGGTCGATACGCCCGGCGCGGGCCAACTCGTTGAGGTTGCTGGCGTAGGCGTCCAGTGGATTGCTCGAAGAGGTGGTTTCACCGCCCTCATCGTCCGGCATTTCCTGGTCGCTGTCCGAATGCGGCCCATGGCCGGGCACCTTGGAGATGCCGTGGGCGATGTAGTTGACCACATCGATGCGGGCCACGCTCTGCTGCTTGAGCAGGAACACAGCCTGGCTTTCCTGTTCGCTGAAGATCGCCACCAGCACATTGGCACCGGTGACCTCGCGCTTGCCGGAGCTCTGCACATGGAACACCGCACGTTGCAGCACACGCTGGAAGCCCAGGGTCGGCTGCGTCTCGCGGTCTTCATCGCTGACGGGAATCAAAGGGGTCGTAGAATCGATGAACTCTTGCAGGTCATGCTTGAGCTTGTCGAGATTGGCGCCACAGGCGCGCAGAACGGTCGCGGCAGCCTCATTGTCAAGGAGGGCCAGCAGCAGATGCTCGACCGTCATGAACTCATGACGCTTCGAACGGGCCTCCTTGAAGGCAAGATTGAGGGTGACTTCGAGCTCGCGGTTTAACATAGCTTCACCTCATACCCAAGTGGTCGGCGATTAACCGTCCTTCTCGATTTCACAGAGTAGCGGATGCTGGCTTTCCCTGGCGTATTGGTTGACCTGCATGGCCTTCGTTTCGGCGATGTCGCGGGTAAACAATCCGCACACTGCCCGCCCCTCGGTATGGACGGTCAGCATGATCTTGGTCGCCAGCTCACGGTTCAGATTGAAGAACGTTTCGAGCACTTCGACGACGAAATCCATCGGCGTGTAGTCATCGTTGAACAAAACCACCTTGTACATAGGTGGCGCCTGCAGGATCGGCTTGGCTTCCTGAACCGCCAGACCAGCGCCATCGTCCTCGTTGGATTGAGGGCGATCCTGATTGAATGTTAGTCGAATCTGGCTGTGTGCATGCATGGAAAGAATTTCATCACATCGACAGGATAAGGTTATGGGTTGACCCTGCAGCAAGCGATACGGCCTGGCCGCTGCATGACCTTGACTATCGGCAGAACGGTGTTACAACCAATAGGAACACACCGTGGTCAATAAAGATCCGCGCAGCCAACCCGATTTTTTCCGAAGGTTCGTATGCGGATGACGTGGATGATACTCCAGTGATGGAGTCCTTGCAGAGGGACATAGGGATGGCAAACGGTAAAGTCAAGTGGTTCAACAACGCCAAAGGGTATGGATTCGTGGTCGAGGATGGCAAGAGCGAAGACCTCTTTGCCCATTATTCCGCGATCCAGATGGATGGCTACAAGACACTCAAGGCCGGTCAGTCCGTTCAGTTCGATGTCATCCAGGGCCCGAAGGGCCTGCATGCTGTCAACATCCGTACCCAGGAAGCCGTGCAGGCGCTGTCACGTGACGCGACGCCGGTAGTCAGTACTGTGGATGCGTGACGCCCGTATTTCCATCCTGGGAGTACCGTACGTACGATGACCAGTAGCGTGCGGCGTATCTGTACGTATGGAGTTACAACTTCGTCATCCAGACTACCCTTAGCGCCTGCACGGGCTGTGGTGCTGTTCCGTGCGACAACCGGTCACATTGTCGCTACGTCTTTGGTCTTATAAATGGGCCGATATCACTCAGTCTTGATGATTAGGCTGATTGGTTTGATATACTGCCCCGCGACCGCAGGGTCACCGGGGCGATCCCTAGGAAAATGCGGACCGTCCCAGGCCATCTCAGGCCACTAAGCCCGGGTTGTTACCGCAGCTCGGCACTTGACGCTCGACTGATGCATCCACCATCACAGCTCGCAGCCTCTCGACTTTCCGCCCATGGCGCTGCCAGGGCGGTGCGCCTACCCGGTGCACCACGAGACTCGAGCACGCTCAGCACACAGAGAGTTAGCCCGCATGCCCACCCGTTCCAAGATCATCTATACCTTCACCGACGAAGCTCCTGCCCTCGCCACCTACTCGCTGCTGCCGATCATCGAAGCCTTCACCGCTTGCGCTGACATCGCCGTCGAAACCCGCGACATCTCCCTGGCAGGCCGTATTCTTGCAGCCTTCCCGGAGCAACTCGGCGCAGAGAAACAGGTAGGCGATCACCTGGCGGAACTGGGCCAGCTGGCCACCACCCCTGAAGCCAACATCATCAAGTTGCCTAACATCAGCGCCTCGGTCCCGCAGCTCAAGGCTGCGATCAAGGAGCTGCAAGGCAAGGGCTTCAACATCCCGGACTACGCCGACGAACCGGCTACCGCCGAGGAAAAAGAATCGCGCGCCCGCTACGACCGCATCAAGGGTTCGGCCGTGAACCCGGTCCTGCGCGAAGGCAACTCCGACCGTCGCGCACCGCTGTCGGTCAAGAACTACGCACGCAAGCACCCTCACAAGATGGGCGCCTGGGCGGCCGACTCCAAGTCGCACGTGGCTCACATGAGCCAGGGCGACTTCTACGGCAGCGAGAAGGCTGCACTGATCGAGGCTGACGACAGCCTGCGCATCGAGCTGGTCGGCGCCGACGGCACCACCACCGTTCTGAAAGAAAAAACCGCCGTCAAGGCAGCTGAGATCATCGACTGCGCCACCATGAGCCGCAAGGCCCTCAAGGCTTTCGTCGCCGAGCAGATCGCCGACGCCAAGGCATTGGGCGTGCTGCTGTCGGTGCACCTGAAAGCGACCATGATGAAGGTTTCCGACCCGATCATGTTCGGCGTCATCGTCGAAGAATTCTATAACGATGTACTGGCCAAGCACGCTGCCGCCCTGGCCGACGTAGGCTTCAATGCCAACAACGGCATCGGCGACCTGTACGCCCGCATCAAGGACCTGCCAGCCGAGAAGCAGGCCGAAATCGAAGCGGATATCCAGGCCCTGTACGCCGAGCGCCCTGCCCTGGCGATGGTCAACTCCGATAAAGGCATCACCAACCTGCACGTGCCAAGCGACGTGATCGTCGACGCCTCGATGCCGGCCATGATCCGTGATTCGGGCAAGATGTGGAACAGCGCAGGCGAGCTGCAGGACGCCAAGGCGATCATCCCTGACCGCTGCTACGCGGGCATCTACCAGGCCACCATCGAAGACTGCAAGGCCAATGGCGCCTTCGACCCGACCACCATGGGCAGCGTACCGAACGTTGGCCTGATGGCGCAGAAAGCCGAGGAATACGGCTCCCACGACAAGACTTTCCAGATCAAGACCGATGGCGTCGTGCGCGTTGTCGACACCAAGGGCAACCTGGTGCTGGAACAGCAGGTCGAAGCGGGCGACATCTTCCGCATGTGCCAGGTCAAGGATGCGCCGATCCAGGATTGGGTCAAGCTGGCTGTCAACCGCGCCCGCCTGAGCGATACCCCGGCCGTGTTCTGGCTGGACCCGGCTCGCGCCCACGACAGCGCCATGATCGAGAAGGTGCAAACCTACCTCAAGGACCACGATACGTCCGGCCTTGATATCCGCATCATGTCCCCGGTCGAGGCCATCAAGTTCTCCCTGGCTCGCATCCGCGAAGGCAAGGACACCATCTCGGTGACCGGCAACGTGCTGCGCGACTACCTCACCGACCTGTTCCCGATCATGGAACTGGGCACAAGCGCCAAGATGCTGTCGATCGTGCCGCTGATGAATGGTGGCGGTCTGTTCGAAACCGGCGCTGGCGGCTCGGCACCCAAGCACGTGCAGCAGTTGGTGGAAGAGAACTTCCTGCGCTGGGACTCGCTGGGTGAATTCCTGGCCCTGGCCGCATCCCTGGAGCACCTGGGCAACACCTACGACAACCCACGCGCCAAGGTGCTGGCCCAGACCCTGGATCAGGCGACCGGCAAGTTCCTGGACACCAACAAGTCGCCTTCGCGCAAGGTCGGCGGCATCGACAACCGCGGCAGCCATTTCTACCTGACCCTGTACTGGGCACAAGCACTGGCAGCCCAGGATGACGATGCGGCCCTGAAAGCTCGCTTCGCTCCGCTGGCCAAGGCCTTGAGCGACAACGAAGAAAAAATCGTTGCCGAACTCAACGCGGTCCAAGGCAAGCCAGTGGACATCGGTGGCTACTACGCCCCTGACGCCGACCTGACTGCCAAGGTCATGCGCCCAAGCCAGACCCTGAACAGCGCCATCGCTGCCCTGTAAGGCTCGCTTGACGTAACCCACGAACCCCGGCCACGCACCGGGGTTCGTGCTTTCTGGGCCGCAGAACGGCCAACTCGCTCACCCTGGAGCATTGCATGACCTGGCACCCCCATATCACCGTCGCCACCGTTGTCGAAGACAACGGCAGGTTTCTGTTTGTCGAAGAGTTCAAGGCCGGGAAACATGTTTTCAACCAGCCTGCCGGTCACCTGGAACCCAATGAAACCCTGGCCCAGGCGGCGCTGCGTGAAACCCTGGAAGAAACGGCTTGGGAGGTAGAGCTGACCGGACTGGTTGGCATCTACCTGTATACGGCCCCGAGCAACGGCGTGACCTACCAGCGCATCTGCTTTGCCGCCCGCCCGGTCCATCATCGGGTCGACAGCCCCCTGGACAGCGATATCGAGCGCGCCTTGTGGCTGACGCGTGACGAGCTGCTCGCCGACCCCGCGCGCTGGCGCAGTGAACTGGTGCCACGCTGCCTTGACGACTACCTGCAAGGCCCGCTGCATAGCCTCGACCTGCTGCGCGACTGACGCGTCGCTGCGGGTTTGGTAGTATCGGCGTTTTTCCTCTTGATCTACATCGGTAACCATGACCAGCCCAGCACTCAAAGACCCCGCCAAGACCCGCGTCATCGTCGGCATGTCCGGCGGCGTGGACTCTTCCGTCTCCGCCCTTCTGCTCATGGAGCAGGGCTACCAGGTGGAAGGGCTGTTCATGAAGAACTGGGAAGAGGACGACGGCACCGAATACTGCACGGCCCGTGAAGACTTGGCAGATGCCCAGGCTGTTTGCGACCGCATCGGTATCACCCTGCACACCGCCAATTTCGCGGCCGAGTACTGGGACAACGTGTTCGAGCACTTCCTTGAGGAATACAAGGCCGGCCGCACCCCGAACCCCGACATCCTCTGCAACCGCGAGATCAAGTTCAAGGCATTCCTGGACTACGCCCTGTCCCTGGGCGCCGACCTGATCGCCACCGGTCACTATGTGCGCCGCCGCGACACGGGCGAGCTGACCCAACTGCTCAAAGGCCTGGACCCGAACAAGGACCAGAGCTATTTCCTGCATGCCGTGGGCGGCAAGGAAATCGCCCGCACCTTGTTCCCGGTAGGTGAGTTGGAAAAACCCGAGGTGCGCGCCATTGCCGAGAAACACGGCCTGGCCACAGCCAAGAAGAAAGACTCCACCGGCATCTGCTTCATCGGTGAGCGTCGTTTCAGCGACTTCCTCAAGCAGTACCTGCCGGCCCAACCCGGCGACATCGAAACCACCGACGGTGACGTGATCGGTCGCCATCATGGCCTCATGTACCACACCATTGGCCAGCGCCAGGGCCTGGGTATCGGCGGTCTGAAGGATGCCGGGGACGAGCCTTGGTATGTACTGCACAAGGACCTGACCCGCAATGTGCTCGTGGTCGGCCAAGGCAATGAACACCCTTGGTTGTTCTCCCGCGCCCTGCTGGCTTCCGAAATCTTCTGGGTGAACCCGGTCGACCTCGATAGCCCACGCCAGCTCACTGCCAAGGTTCGCTACCGACAACACGACCAGCAGTGCACCCTTCACCGCACGGCCACTGGTTATCGGGCCGTGTTCGATGAGCCGCAGCGCGCCGTCACGCCTGGCCAGTCGGTGGTGTTCTATGACGGCGAGGTTTGCCTGGGCGGCGGCGTGATCGAAGCAGCCGAGCCTTGGAGCCCACGCTCGTGAACCGCGTGCAGGAACAGTTGATCGCGCTGGGTGGCGTGTTCCAGGCAGCCGTGCTGGTGGACCGCATCGCCCGCACCGGGCAGGCCAGCGAAGCCGATATCGGCTGCATGCTGGGCAGCCTGCTGGTGCGCGACCCCAAGGATACGCTGGAGGTATTCGGTGGCGACGACCTTAACTTGCGCGACGGTTACCGCGCACTGGTCGGGGCGCTGGAGCGCGACCCCAGCAGCCTGCAGCGCGAGCCTTTGCGTTATGCCTTGTCAATGCTGGGCCTGGAGCGGCAGTTGAACAAGCGCGGCGACCTGCTCGAGACCATCGGCAACCGCCTGCCGCAGATCCAGTCCCAGGCCGATCACTTCGGCCTGGTGCACGAGAACGTCATCGCGTCGAGCGGCGCGCTGTACCAGGACACCTTGAGCACCTTGCGTCAGCGCATCCAGGTGCACGGCGACATGCGCTTCCTGCAACAGCCCAACAACGCCTCCAAGATCCGTGCGTTGCTCCTGGCCGGTATCCGCGCTGCACGGCTATGGCGTCAGCTGGGCGGGCATCGCTGGCAATTGGTGTTCAGCCGGCGCAAATTGCTCAACGAGCTTTACGACATGATGCGCACAGCGCCCTGAAGCCGGCGCGCAAACGCTCTGATGCGCAGACGCAAACGCTCCTGGCTGACCACACGCCTTGTAGGGGGGCCTTGTGCCCCGATGGGCTGCACAGCAGCCCCAGCGCGCGCTGATCGCGATGAGTTTATGCCGGCGTCCCCGCTACCGAATCGGTGCAGCGCCCGCCCAGCAAACCGAGCAGATTCAAGCAACCTTTGGTCAGCCCCCCGACTCCAGCGCATTTTTCATGTATGATATGCGCCCTCCAAAAGCCTGACTGTCCGAGAACACCCCATGCAGCTTTCTTCGCTCACTGCGGTTTCCCCTGTAGACGGCCGTTACGCCGGCAAAACCCAGGCCTTGCGCCCCATCTTCAGCGAATTCGGCCTGATCCGTTTCCGCGCCCTGGTCGAAGTGCGCTGGTTGCAGCGCCTGGCCGCCCACTCGCAGATCAGCGAAGTGCCGGCGTTCTCCGCCGAAGCCAACGCGCTGCTGGACAACCTGGCCACCGATTTCAAGCTCGAGCACGCCGAGCGAGTCAAGGAAATCGAGCGCACCACCAACCACGACGTCAAGGCGATCGAATACCTCCTCAAGGAGCAGGCCGCCCAGCTGCCTGAGCTGGCCAAGGTCAGCGAATTCATCCACTTCGCCTGCACCAGCGAGGACATCAACAACCTGTCCCACGCCCTGATGCTGCGCGCCGGCCGTGACGAGGTGCTGTTGCCGCTGATGCGCCAGATCGCCGACGCCATTCGCGCCCTGGCCCATGCCCACGCCGACGTGCCGATGCTCTCGCGCACCCATGGCCAGCCTGCCTCCCCGACTACCCTCGGCAAGGAGCTGGCCAACGTCGTGTACCGCCTGGAACGCCAGATCGCCCAGGTCGCTGCCGTGCCGCTGCTGGGCAAGATCAACGGCGCTGTGGGCAACTACAACGCCCACCTGTCGGCCTACTCACAGATCGACTGGGAGCAGAACGCCCGCGCCTTCATCGAAGACGAGCTGGGCTTGCAGTTCAACCCCTACACCACCCAGATCGAGCCGCACGACTACATCGCCGAGCTGTTCGACGCCATCGCGCGCTTCAACACCATCCTCATCGATTTCGATCGGGACGTGTGGGGCTACATTTCGCTGGGCTACTTCAAGCAGAAGACCGTTGCCGGCGAAATCGGCTCTTCAACCATGCCGCACAAGGTCAACCCCATCGACTTCGAAAACTCCGAAGGCAACCTGGGCATCGCCAACGCCCTGTTCCAGCACCTTGCCAGCAAGCTGCCTGTCTCGCGCTGGCAACGTGACCTGACCGACTCCACCGTGCTGCGCAACCTGGGCGTGGGCTTTGCCCATAGCGTCATCGCGTATGAAGCCAGCCTCAAAGGCATCGGCAAGCTCGAAGTGAACCATGCCCGCATCGCGGCCGACCTGGATGCCTGCTGGGAAGTGCTGGCCGAGCCGATCCAAACCGTCATGCGTCGCTTCAACATCGAGAACCCCTACGAGAAGCTCAAGGAGCTGACCCGCGGTAAAGGCATCACGCCAGACGCCCTGCTCAGCTTCATCGATGGGCTGGACATGCCCGCCGAAGCCAAGGCCGAACTCAAGCAACTCACCCCCGCTACCTACATCGGTAACGCGGCAGCGCAGGCAAAACGCGTCTAACGCGCGCTCTGCGCCCAACGCCCGGCCTGGCCGGGCGTTTTTATTCCCATCTGAAAATTACGTTTTTTCAATAGGTTGAAGATGAATCCTGATACTCCACTGCAGCTGCTGGGCGGCATTACGGCCCGTGAATTCATGCGCGACTACTGGCAGAAAAAGCCGCTGCTGGTGCGCCAGGCATTCCCCGATTTCATCAGCCCGATCGATCCGGACGAGCTGGCTGGCCTGGCGCTGGAGGATGAAGTCGAGTCCCGTATCGTGCTCGAGCACGGCGCGCACCCGTGGGAGATGCGCCGCGGCCCGTTCAACGAGGATACGTTTGCCGAGCTGCCAGAGCAGGACTGGACGCTACTGGTACAAGCCGTAGACCAGTTCGTGCCGGAAGTTGCAGAGCTGCTGGAGAACTTCCGCTTCCTGCCCAGCTGGCGCATCGACGACGTCATGATCAGCTTCGCAGCCCCCGGCGGCAGCGTTGGTCCGCACTTCGACAACTACGACGTGTTCCTGCTGCAAGGCCATGGGCAGCGCAACTGGAAGATCGGGCAGATGTGCGACAGTGACAGCGCCCTGCTCGAACACAGCGACCTGCGCATCCTGGCCGATTTCGAGCAAAGCGGCGAGTGGACCCTGGAGCCTGGCGACATGCTGTACCTGCCGCCGCGCCTGGCTCACTACGGGGTTGCCGTGGACGATTGCCTGACCTACTCGGTCGGTTTCCGCGCACCGAGCGCCGCCGAGGTGCTCACCCACTTCACCGACTTCCTCGGCCAGTTCCTGCCGGACGAAGAGCGCTACAGCGACGCCGATGCACAGCCGGTCAGCGACCCTCACCAGATCCAGCATGATGCCCTGGACCGCCTCAAGGCCCTGCTGGACAAGCACATGGGTGACAAGGATTTGCTGTTGACCTGGTTTGGCCAGTTCATGACCGAGCCGCGTTATCCGGAGCAGATCGTTGGCGAAGAATTGTCCGAGCAGGAGCTGCTCAACGCCTTGCAGCAGGGCGCCATCCTGATTCGCAACCCGAGCGCCCGCATGGCCTGGTCCGAGTTCGAGAGCGACCTGTTGCTGTTCGCCAGCGGACGTAGCTGCCCGCTGCCTGGAAAGCTGCGCGACCTGCTCAAGCTGGTATGTGCTGCCGACGCCCTGCATATCGAGAACCTCGGCCAGTGGTTGCAGGATGAAGATGCAGTGATGCTGATCCAGCAGTTGGTCAAGCAAGGCAGCCTGGGTTTCGCCGATGAATAAGATTCGGGTGCGCCTGGCCGATTGGGTCAAGGACAACGCCGACATTCGCCGCATCCGTGAGGCGGTGTTCGTCGCCGAGCAGCACATACCGGTCGAACTGGAGTTCGACTCCGAAGACCAGGATGCCTTGCATTTCCTGGCTCTGGAGGGCGACTACCCGATCGGCACCGCGCGCTTGCTCGCCGATGGCACCATCGGCCGAATCTCGGTGCTCAAGGATTGGCGCGGCTTGAAAGTGGGCGACGCGCTGGTCAATGCCGTCATCACCGAAGCGCAAGGCCGTGACCTCAAGCCGCAACGGCTGAGCGCGCAGGTGCACGCCACACCGTTCTATGAGCGGCTGGGCTTCAAAGTGGTCAGCGAGGAGTTTCTCGAAGCCGGCATCCCTCACGTAGACATGGTGCGCGAGTCGCACTTGCCTTCGTGAAACGTGCCAGGCCTGCGTGCCTCTGAACCACGGCGTGCTGGGGTGATTGCCGCTCTTGTCCATACGGGAGCGGCTCGAGCTCACGTGCGCACGTGTCCCAGTCAGAAGCTGCTTGCCGGCCGCAGGCTGACCGGTAGCCGTATTGAATCACGCTGATATCGCGCCAATCCTGTGCCGGCTCTTATCGGCCGGCACATCCGGATACGCCTTGCACTGTACATCCATCCACATAAAACTTGCCTACTTCGTTGCGCACCCGCATCCTAGCGCTCATATCCATCGATGAAGCGTCAGTGGCCATGCGGCTGTTTCTGTGTGAAAAACCCTCCCAGGCAAAAGACATCGCCAAAGTGCTCGGCGCCAATCGCAAAGGCGATGGCTGTTGGCAAGGCACCGACGTGTGCGTGACCTGGTGCATTGGCCATCTGCTGGAAACGGCCCCACCCGACAGCTATGACGAGCGCTACAAGCGCTGGACCCTGGCCGACCTGCCGATCATCCCGCAACAGTGGAAGATGCTGGTCAAGCCCAAGACCGCCAGCCAGTACAAGGCGGTCAAGCGTTTGTTGGGCGAAGCCCGCGAGTTGGTCATCGCAACCGATGCCGACCGCGAAGGCGAAATGATTGCCCGTGAGTTGGTCGAACACTGTCGCTACCGTGGCCCGGTACAACGCCTCTGGTTGTCCGCGCTCGATGATGCGTCGATTCGCAAGGCGCTGGCCCGCCTGCTGCCGGGGCAGGAAACCTTCAACCTTTACCACTCGGCGCTGGGCCGTTCACGTGCCGACTGGCTGATCGGGATGAACATGAGCCGGCTGTTCACTCTGCTGGGGCGTCAGTCCGGCTACCAGGGCGTACTCCCGGTGGGTCGCGTGCAAACGCCGACCCTGCGCCTGGTAGTGGACCGAGACCGCAGCATCGCACAGTTCGTACCCGTGCCCTTCTGGGCCATCGATGTCCGTCTAAGCCAAGCCAACCAGGCGTTCATGGCCCAGTGGCGGGCGCCGGAGGATGCCTGCGACGACCAGGGTCGCTGCCTGAACCAGGCATTGGCGCAGCAAGCAGCTGCCGCCATCGAGCAGGCCGGTGTTGCCCAGGCCGTTAAAATTACAACGGAACGTGTACGCGAAGCCGCACCCCTGCCCTTTGACCTCGGTACCCTGCAAGAGCTGTGCTCGAAAAAGTTCGGCCTGGGCGCTCAGGAAACCCTGGATATCGCCCAGGCGCTCTACGAGACCCACAAGCTGATCACCTACCCGCGCAGCGACTGCGGTTACCTGCCGCTGAGCCAGCACGGGGAAGCGCCGGCCATTCTGGCGGCGCTGCAGCGGGCCGATGCCAGCCTGGCCCCCTTGCAACCTCATCTTGAGCCCCAGCGCCGTTCACGTGCCTGGAACGATACCAAGGTCAGTGCCCACCACGGCATCATACCGACGGTCGCCGCCAGCGACCCAGGGCGCCTGCCAGCCAAGCACAAGTCGGTGTACACCCTGATCCGTGCGCGTTACCTGGCACAGTTTCTACCCCACCATGAATACGACCGCACCCAGGCAGACTTCGACTGCGCAGGCCACGCCTTGCGCGCCGTGGGTAAGCAGATCGTCGAGCCAGGCTGGCGTCGCGCCCTGCCAGAAGCCTTGACGCCAGCCAAGGGCCGCGAAGCCGCCCCGCCCCAGGTACTTCCAACGTTGCGCGAAGGCCAAGCCTGCGCGGTCCAGGATGTCCAGCTCAAAGACCTGTGGACCCAACCACCCAAGCCCTTCACCGAAGGCGACCTGATCAAGGCCATGAAGAACGTGGCCAAGCTGGTGGACGACCCTCGGCTTAAGCAGAAGCTCAAGGAAACCACTGGGATCGGTACCGAGGCCACCCGTGCCAGCATCATCCAGGGCCTGCTGGACCGAGGTTACCTGGTCAAAAATGGCAAGGCGCTGGCAGCAACGCCTGCCGCTTTCAGCCTGATCGACGCCGTACCCCGCGCCATCGCCGACCCCGGCACCACTGCCATCTGGGAGCAGGCACTGGACATGGTGCAAAGCGGCGACATGAGCCTGGAAGAATTCGTGGCCCGGCAATCGGCCTGGATGGGCAAGCTGGTAGAACGTTGCCGCGGTCTGCGCATGACCATTACTGGGCCGGCGGCGGGCGCTGCCCCGCCCTGGAAGAAAAAGCGCAGAAGCAGTGGTAAGGCCCGATCAACGTCAGGCAAGGCAGCAGGCGCCAAAAGTGGCGCAAGTAAAAGCAGGCAACCGAGGAAGAAGCCCACATGAACCTGTGGGTGCAGGCCATAGCGGGCGGATTGGGCGGCATCTGCTAGATTTCCCTGGACCTGTTTCACTGTGGAGTTGCCCATGAGCCTGGACTCGGAACGCACGCCTGCGCAAACGAGCTTCCCGAATGTACTCGCTGAAGTTCGCACCTTTCGTGCCCGGTATCCCGACGTGCGCCATGTCGACCTGATCAGCCTCGACATCCCAGGCCATTTCTATGGCAAGCGCTACCCGATCGACATGCTTGAGAAGGTGGCCGCCGGTAGCCCGCTCAAACTGCCCCAGAACGCGGTGCTGCTCGGCACCCAGGGTGGCCTGTTCCAGATCGGCGACTACTGCTTCAACGACGGCGACCCTGACGCCCTGCGCCGGCTGGTGCCCGGCACATTGAAGCCCGTTACATGGGAAGCGCAGCCCTTGGGGCAGATGCTGATCAGCAGCGACGCAACGCCAGCGCCCATCGCGTTCGAGCCTCGTGAGGTGCTGGCGCGTGTTCTGCAACGCCTGGCACGCCGCGGGATTCATCCGGTCGTGGCGTTCGAGCTGGAGTTCTATCTGTTCGACCGCGCGCTCAAAGCGGGCCTGCCGCAGTTTCCTCGCGACCCGCTGAGCGCCGATGAGGACGACCAGCCCAACTTGCACATCGAGCGCTTGAGCCGCTTCGCAGACGTACTGCATGACATGGTTGCCACAGCCAACGTGCAGGGCGTGGATGCCAACGTCATCACCGCCGAGCTGGGGCCAGGCCAGTTCGAAATCAATTTCGGACACTGCACCGACGGGCTGCAAGCGGCGGACTGGGCGGCGTTGTTCAGCCGTAGTACGCGCGGTGTAGCACGCAAGCACGGCCACCGCGCCTCGTTCATGAGCAAACCCTACCTGCATGCGCCCGGCAGTGGCATGCATGTGCATGTCAGCCTGTATGACGAGGGAGGCAACAACCTGCTGGCCGCCGATGGTCAGCGTCCGCTGCGCCATGCAGTAGCCGGATGCCTGTCTCTGCTGCCCTATTGCATGCCAATCTTCGCCGCCAACCACAATGCATTTCGCCGTTACGGCGCCATGGTCAACGCCGCCAACCGGGCCAGCTGGGGGTACGAAGACCGCGATGCCTGTATTCGCATCCCCGAATCCGATGCCCGCAACTTGCGCATCGAACATCGTCTGGCCGGCGCCGATGCCAACCCCTACCTGGTGCTGGCCGCCATCCTGTGCGGCCTGGAACAGGGCCTTGACGCCGCGCAGGAACCCATCGCACCGTTGAACGACGACCGCACCAGCGGCATCGACTTTCCCAAGGACATGCTCAGCGCAGTGACGGCCATGCAGCACGCGCCTGCGGTGATCGAAGGCTTGGGGGCCGAATTCGTTAAGGTGTACTGCGAAAACAAGCGCCAGGACCACTTGGCGTTCATGCATGAGATCAGTGCTCGCGAGTACCGCTGGTTTCTGTGATCACGACCGTATCGTGCTGGCGCGGGCACCTCGATCAACACCCGCGTTGGCACTTGCACGGTAGGGGTATTAACATGTCCCGCTTATCGCGCGGCGTTTTGTCGCATACCGTCACATTGCCTGCCAGATTCCCATGCCTTTCGAACTTACCGTAGAACCCTTGACCCTGCTCATCCTGGCAGTGGTCGCTTTCGTCGCCGGTTTCATCGATGCCATCGCTGGCGGCGGCGGCCTGCTGACCACGCCCGCACTGCTGACAGCCGGCATGCCGCCTCACCTGGTACTGGGCACCAACAAGCTCAGCTCGACGTTCGGCTCGGCCACGGCCGGCCTGACGTACTACAGGCGCAAGCTCTTTCACCCGGTGCAGTGGCGTCGTGCCCTGTTCGGCACCTTGGCCGGGGCCCTGCTAGGGGCGGTCGTTGCGCACTACATGCCCGCCGAATGGTTGAACAAGATGCTGCCGGTGATCGTGTTCGCCTGCGGCCTGTACCTGTTGTTCGGCGGCACGCCAAAGGCGCCACTGGACGCCGATGCCCCGATTCGCAAGAAGTGGCAGCTGCCGCAAGGCCTGACCCTGGGTTTCTATGACGGCGTGGCTGGGCCGGGTACAGGTGCGTTCTGGACGGTCAGTACCCTGCTGCTCTATCCCATCGACCTGGTTCGCGCCAGTGGCGTGGCCCGCAGCATGAACTTCGTCAGCAACATCGCAGCCCTGACGGTGTTCGTGATTTCCGGGCAGGTGGACTACATCGTCGGCCTGTGCATGGGCCTGTCGGTCATGGTCGGCGCCTTCTTCGGCGCCAGAACGGCAATCAGCGGCGGCAGCAAGTTCATCCGCCCTGTGTTCATCACCGTGGTGCTGGCCCTAACCGTGCGCCTGGCCTGGCAGCACTGGTTTGGCCAGGCGTGATACGCCAGCCAGGGACTGCACGCATAACGGGTTAGGAGCCGCGCCCTCTGGAGCGGGCCTAATCGGTCACTGTCCCGGGAAAGCTGGTTCGGCATGGCCCAGTCGGCGGGCTACGTACAGGTCGATCAGGTAACGGGCAATCGACCGTCCCGCCGGCAGCGGCGGCAGGTCGTGCACATTGAACCAGCGGGCGTCCTCGATTTCATCCGGCTGCATGACGATGTCGCCACTGGCGTATTCGGCATGAAAGCCCAGCATCATCGAGTGTGGGAAGGGCCAGCACTGGCTACCCACGTACTGGATGTTCTTGACCTCCAGCGCCACCTCTTCGCGCACCTCGCGCACCAGGCAGTCTTCGGCCGACTCGCCGGGTTCGGCGAAGCCTGCCAGGGTGCTGTACACACCTGCCACGAAACGCGGCGAGCGTGCCAACAGGACCTCGTCGCCCCGTGTAATCAACACGATCATGCTGGGCGAGATGCGCGGGTAGCTGCGCAGGTCGCACGCGCTGCAGTGCATGGCGCGCTCCCAGCGAATTTGCGACATGGGCTGACCGCAACTGCCGCAGAACCGATGTTCGCGCGCCCAAGTGCCGATCTGCGCGGCATAACCCAGGACCGTGTAGGTCTCGGCATCCCCTTCGAGCATGAACGTGCGCAGGCCGCGCCAGCTGCAACCGGCTATGTGGGCGGCCTTGGCGAGCTCAAGTAGAAACACCGGCTGGCCGTCGAAGTGGCCGATGCCATGCTCGCACAGCACATCCAGCCCCTGGCGCTTGAGCCAGTCGCGCTGGAACAACGCGCCCTCTTCCCCAACCAGAAAACCCTCCGGGCTGTGGGCCACCGCCAGTCCGGCGGGCGTTTGCGGGTCGAGTACTGCGGTCGTCCAGCGTGCTGACATAAGGGCATTCCTGTGAGGTGCGCCCGTCGACTCTGTCAGTCGGCGAACGACGGTTTGTGTTTGTTCATGTGTGCAGCCATGGCCAGGCGCATGTCTTCGGACTGCAACATCGCCGCATTCCAGGTGGCGATGTACTCCAGGCCGTCGTCGATGCGGTGATCACGCATGTAGCTGAGCATGTGCTTGGTACCCGCCACGGCGATCGGTGATTTGGCTGCGATGTCCCGGGCAATGGCGAACACACCTTCAAGCAAGGTGGCCTGGTCATCGTAGACCCGGTTCACCAGGCCGATGCGCAGCGCCTCTTCGGCTTCGACGGTGCGTCCCGTGTAGGCCAGTTCCCGCATGATGCCGTCGTTGATGATGCGTGGCAAACGCTGCAGTGTGCCGACGTCCGCGGCCATGCCCATGTCGATTTCCTTGATGGAGAACTGGACGTCACGGCTGCAATAGCGCATGTCGCAGGCTGACAGCAGGTCGATGGCCCCGCCGATGCAGTAGCCCTGCACCGCCGCCAGCACGGGCTTACGGCAGCGGTCGACGGCGTTGAACGAGGCTTGCAGGCTCAGGATGGTCTTGCGCAACGTCCGGGCGTTGCGCGAAGGGTCCTTGCCCATCTGCCCCGCGACCGAGGCCAGCATGGCCAGGTCGATACCGGCCGAGAAATGTTTGCCAGCGCCGCTGATGACCACGGCCCGGACCGCGTCGGTGTCATCCACCCACTGGAAGATCTCGATGATTTCCTCCCAGAACGCGGCATTCATGGCGTTGAGTTTTTCCGGGCGGTTGATCTGAACGTGGGCAATGTTCTCGTTCAGCTCGACCTTGAACGCGCTGTACTGGGTCACGGGCGACACTCCTGTGGGCTCTGGCAATGACAGCGATGGTAGCGCAGCCCGGTTGCCGTGCGTCTGCCAAAAGCGGGACTGCCGGAACGGGCGGACGGTGGAGGCCTGGCAACGCGCGTACAACTTTTGCTCAAGGCAGGCATCGAATCTGTGTAAGCACTCACTCTCAGGAGAAACACAATGGCGATACGCAAGGCATTGATGCTTTCCTGCATGGCCCTTGCCCTGGTTGGCTGCGCCGGCAATGATCACCCTGCCCCACCGCGCACGCAGCAGGTGGACCTGCAACGCTACCAGGGCACCTGGTACGAGCTGGCAAGGTTGCCGATGTTCTTCCAGCGCAACTGTGTGCAATCAGAAGCCCACTACGCCCTGCGCACCGATGGCCGAATCGATGTGACCAACCGCTGCAGGGAGAAAGACGGCCAGTGGAACGAGGCCAAGGGTATCGCCGAAGCTCAGCAGCCGGGCAGCACCGACAAGCTCTGGGTACGCTTCGACAACTGGTTCAGCCGTCTGGCGCCTGACCTGACCAAGGGTGAGTACTGGGTGCTCTATCACGACAAGGACTACCGCGTAGCGCTGGTCGGCCATCCTAACCGCGAGTACCTGTGGCTGCTGTCCCGCACCCCGGCCATTCCGGACAAGACCCGTGACCAATTGCTGGACATTGCCCGCGAGCAAGGCTATGACACCAGCAAACTGGTCTGGCGCCAGGCTGACAGCACAGGCGTCGAATAAGACTTTGATGGCGCATGACAAGGAGTAGACATGGACCTGCTGTTTCTGGGCACCAGCGCCGGTGCCCCGACCAAAGCCCGCAACGTGAGCGCAACGGCGCTGCTGGAGGCGACGGGTAAACGCTGGTACTTGATCGATTGCGGTGAGGGCACTCAGCATCGTCTGCTGCACACACCGCTGTCGACCCATGACCTGGGCGGCATTTTCATCACCCATGTACATGGCGACCACTGCCTGGGTTTGCCCGGCCTGCTGGCCAGTGCAAGCATGAACGGGCGGCGCCAACCGCTGGATGTGGTGTTGCCCCGGGCCTTGCACGATTGGGTGCGCGTCAGTTTGGCGGTTACCGACAGTCATCTGTCCTTCGATCTGCGGCTGTTGCCCGTCGAAGCGTTCAGTGGCTGGCACAACGCGGCCGTAACGGTGAGCACCGTCACTTTGTCGCACCGCGTGCCTAGCGTGGGCTACCTCTTCGAGGAGCGCTGCCCCGAGCCACGGCTGGACAGCAGGCGCCTTGACGCCGAAGGCGTGCCTCGTGGGCCGCTGTGGGGGGCGCTGGCGAAAGGCCTGGCAGTGAATCACCAAGGTCGTGAGCTGCAAGCGGCGCACTACCTTCAGCCTGGTCGAGCTGCCCGCCGCATCATGATCTGCGGCGACAACGACACGCCCGAACTGCTGGCCAAGGCAGCGGCAGGTGCCGATGTGCTGGTGCATGAAGCGACCTTTACGCAACCTGCGGTGGAGCGATCCGGCGTGACGTACGGCCACAGTACTGCGGCGGCAGTGGCTCGGTTTGCCGAAGCGGCCGGAGTGCGTAACCTGGTGCTGACGCACTTCAGTGCGCGCTACCAGTCTGACAATCGGCGCAGCCCCTCGATCGATGACATCAGGCAGGAGGCTGCCCTGCATTATGCCGGCAACCTCACATTGGCCGCGGACCTTCAGCGGTATCATTTGGGGCGTGAGGGTGTGCTGTCGGCTGTTGATTAATCGGCCCGCCATAGCGCCCACGGCGTCCACAACAGCGTGAACAGCCCCGCAGCTAAGCCGCCATTCGCCCCTTGGCCACCGCCTCGGACGCCGCCAACATAGCGCGCAGCAGCACGGCACACCCCGCCGCCAGATCCTCTGGCGTAGCGTTCTCGATTTCGTTATGGCTGATGCCGTTTTCGCACGGCACGAAGATCATGCCAGCGGGCCCGAGTTCAGCCAGGAAGATCGCGTCGTGCCCTGCCCCGCTGACGATATCCATGTGCGGCAAACCCAGTGCCTGGGCCGATTCACGTACCGCACCCACGCAGCCGTTGTCGAAATACAAGGCCGGAAAATCTGCGGTGGGCACCAGCTCATACGTTAGCCCATGCCGCTCGCAGGTCTGTTCGATCACGCTGCGGACCTCGGCAATCATTCCCTCTAGCCGGTCCCCCTCGAGGTGACGCAAATCCAGGGTCATGCGCACTTCGCCTGGAATCACATTGCGCGAGCCAGGATAGGCTTGCAGGCAGCCCACCGTACCGCAGGCGTGCGGCTGGTGGCCCAGGGCGGCGCGGTTGACCGCTTCGACCACGGCAGCGGCGCCGACCAGGGCATCCTTGCGCAGGTGCATGGGCGTTGGCCCGGCATGGGCCTCCACCCCACGCAAGGTCAGGTCGAACCATTTCTGGCCCAGGGCGCCGAGCACCACGCCGATGGTCTTGGCCTGGTCTTCCAGGATCGGGCCTTGTTCGATGTGGGCTTCGAAATACGCCCCCACCGGGTGGCCCGTCACCGCCCGGCTCCCGGCGTAGCCGATGTCATTCAACGCTTCGCCCACGCTGATCCCTTGGGCATCGCGTTTTGCCAGCGTCTGCTCGAGACTGAACTTGCCGGCAAAGACCCCCGAGCCCATCATGCACGGCGCAAAGCGCGAGCCTTCCTCGTTGGTCCATACCACCACTTCCAGTGGTGCTTCGGTTTCAACGCCCAGGTCGTTGAGGGTGCGGATGACCTCCAGCCCGGCCATGACCCCATAGCAGCCATCGAACTTGCCACCGGTGGGCTGGGTGTCGATGTGGCTGCCCGTCATCACCGGCGGCAGCGCTGCGTTGCGCCCTGGCCGGCGGGCAAACAGATTACCCACCCCGTCGACCGTCACCGTGCACCCTGCCGCCTCGCACCACTGCACGAACAGGTCGCGGGCCTGTCGATCCAGATCGGTCAAGGCCAGGCGACACACGCCACCCTTGGGGGTGGCCCCCAGGCGCGCCAGGTCCATGAGCGATTGCCACAGGCGTGCGCTATCGACATGCCGGGCAGTCGATTGAAGAACGTCTTGAGCGCGGGTCATAGGTTTCTCCTCAGGCTTTTCTTGTCAGATGTGTAAGCCACGGCGCGGGCCTGCCCGCACTGCGACGAGCAGGTTACTCAAGGCAAAGGCTTGGCCATGCGCGCCGGGCTGCGGGCGGCCATGGCGGCGAAGACGTAATACAAGCCAGCGCCAAGCAGCGAGCCGGTGAACCAGCCATAGTCGTAGAACCAACTGAAGTGACTGTTGCCAATGGCCATTACTGTGAGCGCCACGGGCAACGCAAAGGCCGCAAAGCCGGGCCAGTGCCACGCAGGATAGACGTCATCGCGGTACAGCCCGGCCAGGTCCAGGTGCTGACGCCGGACCAGGAAATAATCCACCACCATGATCCCGGCAATGGGACCCAGCAGGCTGGAATACCCCAGCAACCAGTTGGAATAGACGCTTTCAAGGCTGATGTCGGAAACGATCCAGCCCAGCTTCTTGAGCAGCTCGTGGCCCATCAGCGCCAGCCCGATGAACCCGGTCAGCCACACCGCCCGGCTGCGGCCGATCAAGCGCGGCGCAATGTTCTGGAAATCGTTGGTGGGCGAGACGATGTTGGCCGCTGTGTTGGTGGACAAGGTAGCGATTACGATCAGGGCCATGGCCAGCGCTACCCAGAAGGGGCTCTGAATCTTGCCGATCAGCGTCACCGGGTCGGAAACGGTCTCGCCCACCAGCGAGGCCGAGGCCGCCGTCAACACCACACCCAGCGAGGCGAACAGGAACATGGTCAGGGGCAGGCCGAATATTTGCCCCAGAATCTGGTCCTTCTGGCTACGGGCATAACGACTGAAGTCCGGGATGTTCAGCGACAGGGTGGCCCAGAAGCCCACCATGGCAGTGAGCCCTGCGCAGAAGTAACCCACCACGCTGGCCCCTTGCGGACGCTTCGGTGGCTGGGCCAGCAGCTCGGTCATGGACATGTGCGGCAGCGCCCACACCAGCAGCCCGATACCCACCGATACCAGCAAAGGTGCGGACAAGGTTTCCAGCCACTTGATCGATTCGGCGCCGCGCAGCACCACCCATAGGTTCAGGCACCAGAAGATCATGAAACCGATCACCTCGCCGGTGCCGCCCAGGGCCTTCCAGCCCTCGAATACCGAGCCCAGGAACAGATGAATCGCCAGCCCACCGAACAGCGTCTGGATCCCGAACCAGCCGCAGGCGACCACCGCTCGCACCAGGCAAGGCACGTTGGAACCCAAGATGCCGAAGGATGCACGCAGCAGCACCGGGAAGGGTATGCCGTACTTGGTGCCAGGAAAGGCATTGAGCGTCAGTGGAATCAGCACAATGAGGTTGGCCAGCAAGATGGCCAGCAGCGCTTCACCTACGCTCAGGCCGAAATATGCCGTGAGAACCCCGCCCAGGGTGTAGGTAGGCACGCAGATGGACATGCCTACCCACAGGGCGGTGATGTGCCACCTGTTCCAGGTGCGCTGATGCACTTTGGTGGGAGCGATGTCGGGGTTGTAGCGCGGGCTGTCGAGCACGTCGGCGCCTTCGCACAGCTCTACCAGGCCGTTGCGATCAACCACGTGCGATCTGCTCTGTTGCATGGGGCCTTCTCCAGAATGTTGTTGTAATTGTTCGCTCATCGGGGCGAGTCGATGGCCGGAGTACACACGCAGAATGTGGATAGAAATTTCGACCAAATTTGGATCTTGTCAAGTTCGTCAGCATGATCCGAAACGCCTGTGCTAGAGCCACCCTCAGTTTTATTTCCTTATTAATCAGCAGGTTAAAAACCACAAATTCCGTGTGATTTATTTCTTGCTGAATCCAGAATCTGCATCTAGCCTCGAATCTTGTCAGCGATGACAGGATCTCTCTGCCACCCTGGCCTCCACAATTCCAAGAACCGGCACAGACCGGTCAGCCTGCGAGGAAAACGGCATGTCCCTGTTGATCCGTGGCGCCACCGTGGTCACCCACGAAGAAAGCTTCAGCGCCGATGTCCTGTGTGCAAACGGCCTGATTCAGGCCATCGGCCAAGACCTCGACCCACCGGCCGGTTGCAAGGTGCTCGATGGCAGCGGCCAGTACCTGATGCCCGGCGGGATCGACCCGCATACCCACATGCAGCTGCCTTTCATGGGCACCGTGGCCAGCGAAGACTTTTTCAGCGGCACCGCCGCCGGGCTAGCAGGCGGTACCACCTCCATCATCGATTTCGTGATCCCCAATCCCCAGCAGTCGTTGATGGAGGCGTTTCACACCTGGCGCGGATGGGCAGAGAAGAGCGCCAGCGATTACGGCTTTCACGTGGCCATCACCTGGTGGAGCGACCAGGTAGCCGAGGAAATGGGTGAGCTGGTTGCCCACCATGGGGTGAACAGTTTCAAACACTTCATGGCCTACAAGAACGCGATCATGGCCGCTGACGACACCCTGGTCGCCAGCTTCGAGCGCTGCCTGCAACTGGGCGCCGTGCCCACGGTGCACGCCGAGAACGGCGAGCTGGTGGATCACCTTCAACGCAAGTTGCTGGCCCAGGGCATGACAGGGCCCGAGGCGCATCCGTTGTCACGTCCGCCCCAGGTCGAGGGCGAAGCGGCCAGCCGCGCCATCCGTATCGCAGAAACCCTCGGTACGCCGTTGTACCTGGTGCATGTCTCCAGCCGCGAGGCGCTGGATGAGATTGCCTACGCTCGCGGCAAGGGGCAGCCGGTCTACGGCGAGGTCTTGCCTGGCCACCTGCTGCTGGACGACAGCGTCTACCGCGACCCGGACTGGGCCACGGCAGCAGGCTATGTGATGAGCCCGCCCTTCCGACCGCGTGAACACCAAGAGGCGCTGTGGCGCGGCCTGCAGTCAGGCAACCTGCACACCACCGCCACCGACCATTGCTGTTTCTGCGCCGAGCAGAAGGCCATGGGACGCGACAACTTCAGCCGCATTCCCAATGGTACGGCCGGTATCGAGGACCGCATGGCGGTGTTGTGGGATGCCGGTGTGAACACAGGTCGCCTGTCGATGCACGAATTCGTCGCCGTCACGTCCACCAACACGGCGAAGATCTTCAACCTGTTCCCACGCAAAGGCGCCATTCGTGTCGGCGCCGACGCCGACCTGGTGCTGTGGGATCCACAGGGCACGCGCACTTTGTCGGCCAAGACCCATCACCAGCAGGTGGACTTCAACATCTTCGAAGGCCGCACCGTGCGCGGCGTGCCCAGCCACACCATCAGCCAGGGCAAGGTGGTGTGGGCCGACGGTGACTTGCGCGCCGAAGTCGGTGCCGGACGGTATGTCGAACGCCCGGCCTACCCGTCGGTGTACGAACTGCTCGAGCGTCGGGCCGACCACCATCGGCCCATCCCCGTGCCCCGCTAGCCGCTGACACTGATCGACCGGCTTTCATTGCAAGACCGACTCGTCAGGCCAACCCGTGCCTGGGGCACGGCGTGCCGGTGAGCGGGGCCGCCTGCGCTCCACCCTTTCAAGCCCACGACAAGAAAGAGAGGCTACCACCGTGATCGACGCACTGAACCATTTGCCGCGCCCTAGGGCCGGTAGCGACCAGCTGGCCGAGCATTTCAGCGACCTGGTTCCACCACTGACTGCGCGCCAGGCCGCCGTGGAGAGCGCGCGCTGTCTGTACTGCTACGATGCCCCGTGCATCAACGCCTGCCCCAGCGACATCGACATTCCGTCCTTCATCCACCGCATCAGTGATGAAAACCTGGAAGGTGCTGCCGAACGGATTCTGTCGGCCAACATCCTGGGTGGCAGTTGCGCCCGTGTCTGCCCGACCGAAATCCTTTGCGAACAGGCCTGCGTGCGCAACAACGCGCAGGAATGCGCGCCGGTGCTGATTGGTCAGTTGCAGCGCTATGCCCTGGACAACGCTCAGTTCAGCGGGCATCCCTTCCAGCGCTCTGTGGCGACCGGCAAGCGTATCGCCGTGGTCGGCGCAGGCCCGGCGGGCTTGTCCTGCGCACATCGCCTGGCCATGCACGGGCACGATGTAGTCATGTTCGAAGCCAGTGAAAAACCGGGTGGTCTGAACGAGTACGGCATTGCCCGCTACAAGCTGGTGGATGACTTCGCCCAGCGTGAAGTGGCGTTTTTGCTGGGCATCGGTGGTATCGAGATCCGCTACAACCAGCGCCTGGGCAGCAACCTGAGGCTCGGTGACTTGCGGGACCAGTACGATGCTGTGTTTCTCGGCCTTGGGCTCAGTGCCGTGCGGCAACTGGGCCTGCCCGATGAGCAGGCGCCGGGCCTGCTGGCTGCCACCGACTACATCCGCGAGCTGCGCCAGGCGGATGACCTCAGCCGCTTGCCTTTGGCCGACCGCTGCCTGGTGATCGGCGCCGGCAACACGGCGATCGACATGGCCGTGCAGATGAGCCGCCTGGGGGCACGCGATGTCAACCTGGTGTATCGCCGTGGGGCGCCCGACATGGGCGCCACGGGCCACGAGCAAGCCATCGCCAAGGCCAACCAGGTGCGCCTGCACACCTGGGCGCGCCCCGACGCCGTACTGCTGAGCGACGATGGCAACGTGCGCGGCATGCGCTTCGCGCGCACGGCGATGGTGGACGGTCGCCTGGGTGATACCGGGGAAACCTTCGAACTGGCTGCCGACGCGATCTTCAAGGCCATCGGGCAGTGCTTGGAAGACCAAAGCCTGGCTGACCCGGTCGCCGCGCAACTGGCCCGCGATGGGGAGCGCATCCGCGTCGATGAGTGCATGCAGACCAGCTTACCGGGCGTGTATGCCGGCGGTGACTGCACCGCCCTGGGCCAGGACCTCACCGTGCAGGCCGTACAACATGGCAAGGTGGCGGCCCAGGCCATCCATGCCCAACTCATGCTCAATGTGGAGGCCGCGTAAATGGCTGACTTGTCTATCGTCTTCGCCGGCATTCGCGCCCCGAATCCCTTCTGGCTGGCCTCCGCCCCGCCCACCGACAAGGCCTATAACGTGGTACGCGCCTTCGAAGCGGGCTGGGGTGGCGTGGTCTGGAAAACCCTGGGGGAAGACCCTGCAGCGGTGAACGTCTCGTCGCGTTATTCGGCGCACTTTGGCGCCAACCGCCTGGTTCAGGGCATCAACAACATCGAGTTGATCACCGATCGGTCATTGGAGATCAACTTGCGGGAGATCACCCAGGTCAAGAAGGATTGGCCGGACCGGGCACTGATCGTGTCGCTGATGGTGCCGTGCGAGGAGGCATCGTGGAAATTCATCCTGCCGCTGGTCGAGGCCACCGGGGCCGATGGCATCGAGCTGAACTTCGGCTGCCCCCATGGGATGCCCGAGCGTGGCATGGGGGCGGCGGTGGGCCAGGTGCCTGAGTATGTGGAGATGGTCACGCGCTGGTGCAAGACCTACTGCTCGCTGCCGGTGATCGTCAAGCTTACCCCCAACATCACCGACATTCGCCAGTCGGCCCGAGCCGCGCACCGGGGTGGCGCCGATGCGGTGTCGCTGATCAACACCATCAACTCCATCACCAGCGTGGACCTGGACCGCATGGTGGCCCACCCGATTGTCGGCGACCAGAGCACGCACGGGGGTTACTGCGGCTCGGCCGTCAAACCCATCGCGCTGAACATGGTCGCGGAAATCGCCCGCGACCCCGCCACCCAGGGCTTGCCGATCTGCGGGATCGGCGGTATTGGCAATTGGCGTGACGCTGCCGAGTTCGTGGCTCTGGGCAGCGGCGCGGTGCAAGTCTGTACGGCCGCCATGCTGCATGGCTTTCGCATCGTCGAGGACATGAAGGACGGCCTGGCACGTTGGATGGATCAGCATGGGCATGCCCGTCTTGAGGACTTCCGAGGCCAGGCGGTCGGCCACACCACCGACTGGAAGTACCTGGACATCAACTACAAGTCCATCGCGCACATCGATCAGCATGCTTGCATTGGTTGCGGCCGGTGCCATATCGCCTGCGAGGACACCTCGCACCAGGCCATCGCCAGCACGGTGAAGGCCGACGGGACCCATGCCTATAGCGTGATCGAGGAAGAATGCGTGGGCTGCAACCTGTGCCAGATCACCTGCCCCGTGGAAGACTGTATCGAGATGGTTGCGCAGGATACTGGCAAGCCGTACCTGAACTGGACGCAGGACCCGCGTAACCCCTATCGGGAGGCTGGCTGAGGGTGGGCGTGTGAATGCAGGCGCCGTTTTGCCAGGTGCCGGATCCGTCGCGGTGGGGCGCACATGGGCCTTGATGATTGGGATTCAGGGCTGAAATCGTGGGGCCGCTGCGCGGCCCATCGCGGCACAAGGGCCGCTCCTACAAGGGGTAGCTGCAGCGCAACGTTCGATTTACAAAATTCGAGAAGGCATCCGCTTCTATCAGATCTGAAGGCTATCGAATCCAGTGTATGAGCGGCCTAGTGCCGCGATGGGCCGCGCAGCGGCCCCACCATTTCATCCCCGCATGGTAGTTCGCTCAAGGCTCCAACCCAATGCCCCTCAGGATTACGCTGGTCACCGTCTGCACGGCGCTTTCAAAATCCCGGTCGGACAACGGCTCGCCGTCGTTGAGCAATGCCACCTGGTACCCGAAGTCGGCATAATGCTGGGTCGATGCCCAGATCATGTACAGCAGCGCCGACGGCTGCACTGGCAGAATGCGCCCCTGCTCCACCCAGCGGCGGATCTTGGCTTCCTTGAGTCTGGCCCAGGGCACCAGGCTTTCATCCAGGTTGGCCCTGAGCACCGGCGCACCGTGCAGCATCTCCTCGGCCCAGATTTTCGAGCCCAGCGGCCGTGAACGGGAGTGTGCCATCTTCGCGCGTATGTAGCTGGTCAACACGACGCGGGGGTCATCGAAGTGCTCGAAACTCAGGGCATCTTGTTTCCAGACTTCAAGCAAGTCCTGCAATACCGCACGAAACAGGTCGTCCTTGGTCTTGAAATAGTAATGAAGGTTCGAGCGCGGCAGCTGCGCCTGCTCGGCGATGTCGCCCATGGACGTGGCAGCGAAGCCCTTTTCGGCGAACACACGCTCGGCGGCCTGCAGAATCTTCTCGATGTTGCGACGACGGATTTCAATCTTGTGGTTGGCCATCAAGCGCTGACCGTGAACGGGATGTTGTCGATCTGCCAATCCATACCGCCAATGCCCATGGTTGCTCCGTACTCTCGCAAATGTCCCGTAGTCTACTCCGCTTGCGCAGCGAAACCATCAGCCGGCGCAAGCGCCGGCTGCCAAGCTTCAGGCACTGGCGCGCACACGCGCAGGGCACTGCGCACGGTGCAGGTTGAGCGCGGTATTGATGATGCCGATGTGACTGAACGCCTGCGGGAAGTTACCCAGCATGCGCTTGCCTACCGGGTCGTACTGCTCGGCCAACAGGCCCACATCGTTGCACAGGTCTGTCAGCCGCTGATACAGCGCATGCGCTTCGTCCTGGCGCCCCAGCAGCACGTACACGTCGGCCAGCCAGAAGGAGCACACCAGGAACGTACCCTCGCCTGCCGTCAGGCCATCGGTACAGCTGTCGGTGTCGTAGCGCAGCAACAGGCCGTTGTGCAGCAGGCGTTTTTCGATCTGGGCCAGGGTGCGCAGAAAGCGCGGGTCATGGGCCGGCAGAAAGCCGGTCAGCGCGATGTGCAGCAGGCTGGCATCCATCTCTGAAGAACCATAGGCCTGCACAAAGTGCTGGCCCTGGGCATCGAGGCCCTGCTCGCACACTTCGCGGCGGATCTGATCAGCGACCTGCCGGTAGTGAAGGCCCCGTTCACGGTCCTCCTCGGTGGTGTCGGCAAGCCCTGCAGCACGGTCGAACGCCACCCAGGCCATGACCTTGGAGTGCACGAAGTGCTGCCGACCACCGCGCACTTCCCAGATGCCTTCATCAGGTTCACGCCAGATGCTTTCCAGGTACGGCATGATCACCCGGCTAATGGCCGCGCTGCGCGGGTGCCTGGGCAGACCGCCGCGGATGGCCTGGCTCATGGCGTCAGCCAGCTCACCGTAAATGTCCAGCTGGGTCTGCGCGGCGGCTGCGTTGCCCACCCGCACCGGCTGGGAGTGCTCGTAGCCGGCCAGCCAGGGCAAGGTGTATTCCTGAAGATCACGCTCACCGGCCAAGCCGTACATGATCTGCATCTGCTCCGGGTTGCCCGCCACCGAACGCAACAGCCATTCGCGCCAGGCCTGGGCTTCTTCGAAGTAGCCCAGGTTCATGAAGGCCAGCAAGGTCATGGTGGCATCGCGCAGCCAGCAGAAGCGGTAGTCCCAATTACGCTCACCGCCCACGCGCTCAGGCAACGAAGTCGTCACTGCCGCCACAATCCCGCCCGTGGGGGCATAGGTCATGGCCTTGAGCACCAGCAACGAGCGCCGCACCAGGGCCGTGTACGGTCCCACGTCGGGGCACTTGGCTGCGAAGACCTGCCACTGATCCACGGTGGCCTTGAGGCAGGCATCGATGTCCTGTTCGGCGGGCACCGGCAGGTGGGACGGGTGATGACGCAAGCTGAACACGTGCCGCTCGCCCTCGCCTACCCGCACACGCGCCACCGTGTGGTGATCGCGGGCATGGGGCGCCACGGTCGAGGACAGGATCAAGCGGTCCGGGCCTGCCACCGCGCTGAGGGTCAGCGGGTCGAGCCGCTCCACCCAAGGGACGCTGCGCCCGTAGTCAAAGCGCATCACCAGGTCCATTTCGAACGTGGTCTGCCCCGAAAGGCCTTCGACGATGCGCACCACTGCGTTCTCGTCACCCAAGGGCATGAAGTCCAGCACCCGCGCCTTTCCCGAGGCCGTGACCCAGACGGTTTCAAGCACCAGCGTGTCGTCCAGGTAGCGCCGGCTGCGCTCTATCACAGGGTCCGAAGGCGCCAGGCGCCAACGGCCATTTTCCTCGTTGCCCAGCAAGGCCGCGAATACAGCTGGCGCATCGAAACGCGGCAGGCACAGCCAGTCGAGCGAGCCGTCGCTGCTGACCAGGGCTGCGCTGCGGCAATTGCCCAGCAGGGCATAATCTTCAATATGGGCAGGCATCGAGACTCCAGAAATTCAGTGCGTCCATTGTGCCGAACCTGCCTTCACCGACAGGCCCGGCACCACGCGATCGGATCAAAACGGTGCGCTATCAACCCAGCCGGTGCCACTCGCGCTTGTCCCGAGCCAGCAGTTCGTCGCCCGCCTGCGGGCCATCCTGGCCGGCCTCGTAGTCATGCACTTCCCCGCCTTCGGCCCAGGCATCGAGAAACGGCTGGACGGCGCGCCAGCCGTTCTCGATGTTGTCGGCACGCTGGAACAAGGTCTGGTCGCCCGTCAGGCAGTCGTAGATCAAGGTCTCGTAGCCGGTGGCCGGGGTCATCTTGAAAAAATCCTTGTAGGCAAACCCAAGCTCTACATTCTCCATGACAAGCTCCGGCCCTGGCCGTTTGGCCTGCAGGTCGAACCACATGCCTTCATTGGGCTGGATCTGAATCTTCAGGTAATTGGGCTTGGGCCTTTGCAGCGCGGACTCACGGAACTGGGCGTACGGCGCCGGCTTGAAGCAGATGGCGATTTCCGTATCGCGCACGCTCATGCGCTTTCCGGTGCGCAGGTAAAAGGGCACGCCTGCCCAGCGCCAGTTATCGATCATGATCTTCATGGCCACGAACGTTTCGGTCTGGCTGTCAGGCTCCACCTTGGTTTCCTGACGGTATCCCGGCACGTTCTTCCCATCCAGGGTGCCGGCTACGTACTGGCCCCGAACCGAGTTCTTCAACGCCATCTTGGTCGACCACGGGCGGATCGCGCCGATCACCTTGGCCTTCTCCCCGCGAACCGCGTCAGCGGCAAACGCCGCAGGCGGCTCCATGGCCACCATCGCCAGCAGCTGGAACAGATGGTTGGGCACCATGTCGCGCATTGCACCGGTGCTGTCATAGAACGCACCGCGGGTTTCGACCCCTACGGTTTCAGCGGCGGTGATCTGCACATGGTCGATGTAGTGATTGTTCCAGAACGACTCGAACAGACCATTGGAGAAACGGCTGACCAGGATGTTCTGGACGGTCTCCTTGCCCAGGAAATGGTCGATCCGGTAGATCTGACGCTCGCCCATCACGTTCAGCAGACAAGCGTTGAGCGCCTCGGCGCTGGCAAGGTCGTGGCCGAACGGCTTCTCGATGACCACCCGGCGAAACCCGCCGCCCGACTCGTCCAGCAACCCAGCCTCCCCGAGGCGCTTGGCCACTTCTGGGAAAAACCGTGGAGACGTCGCCAGGTAGAAAATCGCGTTGCCATGGCTGGTCTTGTCGATGCGCTTGGCAATAGCCTCATAAGTCGCAGCGTCGAGAAAGTCCCCGGTCTGGTAGTCCAGGCGCTTGGCAAGGCTGGCCCAGAGCTTTTCGTCCAGGTTCGCCGGGGCACCCTCGCCGCCTTTGTCACGCTCGGCCATGAACGCGTGCAAACGTTCAGCAAATGCCTCGGCGCTGACCGCGTTGTGGTCGACACCCACGATGCGCAGGTCTTTATCGAGCAGGCCGTCGCGGCTGAGGTTATAGAGTGCGGGCATCAGCAGGCGCTTGACCAGGTCGCCATTGGCGCCGAACAGGAACAACGTGCAGGGTGGAGCAGCAGGCGTTGCCGGTTTTTTGCTCATTCAGGTTTCTTCTCGACGTGTCCACCGAACCCAAGGCGCATGGCCGAGAGAATCTTGTCGCCATAAGTGCCTTGTTGCTGTCGCGAACGAAAACGCGCGAACAGTGCACTGGACAGCACCGGAACCGGCACCGCCTGCTCGACGGCCGCATCGATGGTCCAGCGCCCTTCCCCGCTATCGGACACCGAGCCGCTGAACTGAGCCAACTGCGGGTCGGCCACCAGCGCGTCGGCGGTCAGGTCCAGCAGCCAGGACGTGACCACGCTGCCACGGCGCCACACCTCGGCGATCTCGGCCACGTTCAGGTCAAAGCGCTGGTCCTCAGGCAGCTCGGCACCGCCTTTGCTGCGCAGCAGGTCGAAGCCTTCGGCGTAAGCCTGCATCAAGCCGTATTCGATACCGTTGTGCACCATCTTCACGTAATGCCCAGCGCCCGGCGGGCCGGCGTGGATATAGCCATGCTCGGCGCGCTGGTGTTCACCGGTGCGCCCGTGGGTGCGTGGGATATCCCCGACACCGGGGGCGAGTGCTGCAAACAGTGGCTCAAGACGTTCGAACACGTCCTTTTCCCCGCCGATCATCATGCAGTACCCGCGTTCCAGCCCCCATACCCCGCCAGAGGTGCCGACATCCAGGTAGTGAAGCCCACGCTGAGCCAGTTCTGCAGCGCGGCGCATATCGTCTTTGTAAAAGGTGTTGCCGCCATCGATGATCGAGTCGCCAGGTTCCAGCAAGTCAGCCAACTGGGCAATGGTCTGCTCGGTAGGCGCCCCGGCGGGAAGCATCACCCAGACGGCACGAGGCGCCTGGAGTTTCTCGACCAGTGCGGCCAGGTCAGCCGCCCCCACGCTGCCTTCGCCCTCAAGGGCGGTGATCGCTTGTGCGTTGCGATCGTGCACCACCGTGTGGTGGCCGGCGAGCATAAGCCGCCTTGCAATGTTGCCGCCCATGCGGCCCAGCCCGACGATTCCCAATTGCATGAGCAGGTGCTCCCCTTGCCAAATGCCGAATGAATGAAAACGTTTAGGTCTCGCAGATTAGTCCAGCGGACTGAATGAGGGTTCAGCGACCAACGGTAACAACTCGATCAACGATGCGCACGCGGTTGGAGGTTGAACGTGACCCAGCCGCTTTCCAAACGCCGCACCCAGGATCGTGACGATTGCATGCAGGAAAAAACTCTCAAACCTTGGCGAGCAATGCATCTCGAAAAACGATTCCCGCAAGACCTACTTTTGCTCGCGTATCAGGCCGCTCCTGGTCTGCACGTGAGGATTAACCCCATGCCTATGACCCGCATTCTTTTGATCACCCTGGCACTGGCAACCAGCGCACACGTCAATGCCAGTGACGCAGTAACCTGCAGTACGCTGGCCGAGCAAGACGCGCTGGGCTTGTTCGATCGCTGGAATGACGCGCTCCAGACCGGCCAGGCCGAACGTGTCGCCGATCTGTACAGCGACAATGCTGTCCTGCTACCTACGTTATCGGCCACGCCTCGTTTGACCCGTGAGGAACGTGTCGACTACTTCCAGCACTTCCTGGCCAATCGGCCGAGCGGAACGCTTGAAACTCATGTTCTGCAACCCGGATGCAACACCGCTACCCTGACAGGCATCTACACCTTCGACATGGCGACTGACGCAACACAGGTGCAGGCGCGCTATACCTTCACCTACCAGCGTTACGCAGGCGCCTGGCTGATCGCTCACCACCACTCTTCGCTCATGCCCTGAGCACGCCGCGCCCCAGCTGCACTGATCTGGTGCGTGACGTGTTCACGCATCCTCAAAGGCTGTTTGTCATACCCCCCTTCGCTAGCGAGGTTGATCGGTCCAGCACTGGCCTCGCTGCGCTCTGATGACCGCATCTAGGATGCCGGTCCGCCTACCGTGACCAATAAGTCACGTTTGTAATATTTTCCTTCTACACTCAGGTTTCGGCCCGCCATTTGCTCATTGGAAGAGCAGCTGAAAAAAAGTCGAACTTTAAGCAAAGCCGGCAGGTCAGGAATTAAGCAGGCCAGATGAAATGGGTTATTCCCACGCACGGCCCGCCCACCCCAACCAGTCCAATCGCCTTTTGGCCGGAATGCCGAATGCGCTGTGCCTGTGCGCACGACTCGGGGGCAAGGATTGCAGTACGCAGAATTTGCAAAGAGAGAATCAACACGAAAGACCGCCGCGGTTTATCAGTGCCCGGCCAAGCTTAGGGACGGAGAGAAACAATGATCAGTGCCGCTGTCGCGACTCAAGTAGCTACCTTTACCTCGGAACATCGCGAACCGCTCATCCCGGAGCTCGCCAAGACAGGCAAGGCACCTGGCGCTCAGCGCCAGAACAACCCGAACAAACGCAAGATCCTTTTCGTCACCTCGGAAATCGCCGACCTGGTGAAGACCGGTGGCTTGGGCGACGTCTCCGCTGCGCTGCCTCGCGCGCTGGCGCACCTGCACGACGTGCGTGTGCTGATCCCGGGCTACCCACAGGTCGTTGAAAGCGACAACCCCATCCACATCGTCGGGGAGCTGGGCGGCCACGCGGCCTTGCCACCTTGCAAGATTGGCCGGATGGACTTGCCCGACGGCCTGGTGATCTACGTGTTGATCTGCCCGGAGCTCTACCAGCGCCCTGGCACGCCCTACGCAGCAGAAAACGGTCGCGACTGGCCGGACAACCATATCCGTTTCGCCCGCCTGGGCCTGGCGGCTGCAGAAATCGCAGCCGGTGAAGGCATGATCCACTGGAAACCGGAGATGGTGCATGCCCATGACTGGCCAGCGGGCCTGGCCCCTGCGTACATGCACTGGCGCGGCTTGAGTACCCCGACCCTGTTCACCATCCACAACCTGGCGTACCAAGGCGTCTACAGCCGTGGCTGCAGCCCGGAGCTGGCCATCCCCGACCATGCCATGCAGCAGGAAGGCATGGAGTTCTACGGCAAGCTCTCCTTCCTGAAAGCTGGCCTGGCCTACTCCAGCCACATCACCACGGTCAGTGCCACCTACGCCCAGGAAATCACCACGCCCGAATTCGGCTGCGGCCTGGACGGTTTCCTGGCCAGCAAGGCGCAACAAGGGCTGTTGGGCGGCATTCCCAACGGTATCGACGAAAGCTGGGATGCGGCGACCGACAAGCACCTGCAGCACAATTTCAGCATCAACGACTGGGAGGGCAAGGCGCGTAATGCCCAGGCGGTGCGCGAGCTGTTCCAGCTGGACCCTTCCGAGGGGCCGCTGTTTGCTGTGGTCTCGCGCCTGGTCTACCAGAAAGGCCTGGACCTGACCCTGGGCGTTGCCGAGTACATCGTCGAGCAAGGCGGCCAAATTGCAATCATCGGCCGCGGCGAACCCGAGGAAGAGCAGGCCATGCGCGAACTGGCCCTGCGTCATCCCGGCCGCGTTGGTGTGCGCATCGGCTTCAACGAAACCGATGCACGCCGCATGTTCGCCGGCAGCGACTTCCTGTTGATGCCTTCGCGCTACGAGCCCTGTGGCCTGAGCCAGATGTACGCCCAGCGTTTCGGCTCGCTGCCCGTTGCGCGCAAGACCGGCGGGCTGGCCGACACCATCGAGAACGGCGTTACAGGCTTCCTGTTCGACGAATCGACGGTGGAAAGCTACCGCGAGGCGCTCAGCCGGGCGTTCTACATCTACCAGAAAAAAGACCTGCTAAATGCCATGCGCTGCCTGTCCATGACTCAGCCATTCAACTGGTGCCAGGCAGTGGAACCCTACGCACGCCTGTACGAAGACCTGGTCAAGCAAGCCCAGCTGGCTCATTACTGAAGAGAGGTCGAAGATGCAAAGGCATGGCGCACATTTAGAGGACGCCACGTCGGCGCGCTTCGCCCTCTGGGCACCCGACGCGCGCAGCGTGAGTGTGGAATTGCAACACCAGGAAGCCGTCGCCCTCGCCCCCGAGGCCGATGGCTGGTTCACCGGCACCGCCCCTGCCAAGCCAGGGGACTTGTACCGCTACTGCATCAATGGCGAGCTTCGCGTCGCTGACCCTGCATCGCGCTTCCAACCCGAAGGCGTTCATGGCCCCAGCCAGGTCGTGGACCTGGCCGGTTACACCTGGCAGCATCCCTGGCAAGGCCGCCCCTGGCACGAGGCGGTGATCCAGGAGCTGCATGTGGGCGTCCTGGGTGGCTATGAAGATGTGGCGAGCCATTTGCCACGCATCGCCTCGACCGGCATTACCGCCATCGAACTGATGCCGATCAGCCAATTTCCAGGTACCCGCAACTGGGGCTACGACGGCGTACTGCCCTATGCGGCGCAGCACAACTACGGGACCCCCGAGCAACTGTGCAGCCTGGTGGACCAGGCACACGGCCACGGGCTGATGGTGATGCTCGATGTGGTCTACAACCACTTCGGCCCGGATGGCAACTTCCTGCATGAGTACGCCAGTTCGTTCTTCCGAGAAGACCGCCACACCCCGTGGGGCGCCGCCATCGACTTCCGGCGGCCTGAAGTGCGCGAATTTTTCATCCAGAACGCGCTGATGTGGATATGCGACTACCGCATCGATGGCCTGCGACTCGATGCGGTACATGCCATCAACCAGCCAGACTTCCTCAAGGAGCTGGCCCAGCGTGTGCGCGAGGCCGTCGAGCCGGGCCGACACGTCTGGTTGGTGCTGGAAAACGAACACAACCAGGCTTTCTTGCTCGAACAAGGCTTCGACGCGCAGTGGAACGATGATGGCCACAACGCGCTGCACGTGTTGCTGACTGATGAAACCGAGGGTTACTACGAAGACTACAAGGACGACCCCATCGGCAAGCTGGCGCGCTGCCTTGGCGAGGGCTTCGTGTTCCAGGGCCAGCCCAACCGCCACGGCGAACCACGCGGCGAACCCAGCGGCCACCTTCCGCCCAGCGCCTTCGTGCTGTTTTTGCAGAACCACGATCAGATCGGCAACCGCGCCATGGGCGAGCGCCTGACCCGGCTGACTTCGCCTGCGGCCCTGCGCGCAGCAACCGGGCTGTTGCTGCTAAGCCCCATGATTCCCTTGCTGTTCATGGGCGATGACGACGGTAGCCGTGCACCCTTCCTGTTCTTCACCGATTTTCATGATGAGCTCGCCGATGCGGTGCGCGAAGGCCGGCGCGGTGAGTTCGAACATTTTGCCGCCTTTGCCGACCCCGAAAAGCGCGCGCGTATACCCGACCCCAACGCCGAGCAAACCTTCCACGCCTCCAGGCCTGACCCGCAGGACGTGATTGCCGGCTGGCATGGGCTGTACCAGCAGCTGCTCACGACGCGCCGTCAGCACTTGGTCCCACGCCTGCCCGGTACCCGCCCCCTGGGCGCCGAAGTGTTGGCTGACAAGGCGCTGACTGCACGCTGGCAGCTGGGCGATGGCAGTACATTGCGCATCGACCTGAACCTAGGCGACCAGTCTCTGAACTTGGAGGCTGCGCCTGTCGGCAGCTGCCTTTTCGACAGCGGCGACAAGGCGCACGCCGGCTCGACGCTTTCGCCCTACAGCTGCGTGGTCACCCTGCTACCCCCAGACCAGGAGATGCAATGAGCGATTCCCTGCTTCACCGGCTCGCTCAGCGCGCGGGCCTTGCCCGCGACTGGGTGGATGCCAACAACAAACCACAGCAAGTGACCGATGAGGTACTGCGCAAACTGCTCGAAGCCCTTGGCCATAGGGCTAGCGACGAGGCGCAATTGCAGGACAGCCTGTCCAAGCTCGAACGCAGCGACGACGCACAACACGTTCCGCCGCTGCTCACTGCCGACCAGGGCAAGCCGCTCGACCTCTCGCGGTATTTCCCAGGGCAGGCCGGCGTGCGCGGCCAGTTGGAAGATGGCAGCAGCATCGACTTACAGCTCGATGCCCAGGCCCACCTGCCAGGTGATTTGCCGGTCGGCTATCACCAACTGGAGGTGGCCCAGCACCGCTTTACGCTCGCCGTCGCCCCGTCCGGTTGCCCATCGTTGCATGACCTGGTCGAGGCGGCACCCGCACGCTGCTGGGGCTTGTCGACGCAGCTCTACAGCCTGCGCCGCCCAGGCGATGGGGGTTACGGCGACTGCATGGCCCTGGAGCAACTGGTGCGCAGCGCCGCTGAACGGGGCGCCGATGCGGTGGCGATCAGCCCTATCCATGCCTTGTCGGCCTTCGATCAGCAGCACTATAGCCCCTACTCGCCGTCGAGCAGGCTGCTGCTCAATACGCTTTACGCAAGCCCGGCGGCCATCCTGGGTGAGCGCACCGTGCGCCTGGCTATCGAGGCCTGCCACCTGGAGCAGACCCTGACCTCGCTCGAGCAAGAGCCTTTGGTGGACTGGCCGCGCGCAGCCGATGCCCGGTACAAGCTGCTGGACGCGCTTTACCAGCACTTCAGCCAAGGCGATCACCCGCAACGCGCCGATTTCGAAAGCTATCGCCAAGCCGCAGGCGAGGCGCTGGAGCACCATTGCCGTTTTGAAGTACTGCAAGCCGAGGCGGTCGGAAAAGGCCATGGCGCTGATTGGCGCAACTGGCCAGAGGCGTGGCGCGACCCATTTGGGACCGAAGTCCGCGCCTTGGCCGAAAGTTATCCGGCCAGGGTGGAGTTTCACGCGTTCTGCCAATGGCTGACCGAGCGCAGCCTGCAGCGCGCCCAGGAGGCGGCCAAAGGCAGCGGCATGGTAGTGGGCCTGATTGCCGACCTTGCCGTTGGCGCCGATGGCGCTGGCAGCCAGGCCTGGAGCCGCCAGGACGAACTGCTGGCCAACCTTACCGTTGGCGCGCCACCTGACATCCTCAATCGCTCGGGCCAGGACTGGGGCATCTGCGGGTTCTCGCCCGAAGGGCTCAAGCGCAACGGCTACCGCGCGTTCATCGAGATGCTGCGTGCGAACCTTGCCCACGCCGGTGGCCTGCGCATCGACCATGTGATGGGCTTGCAACGGCTCTGGCTGATCCCGCGCGGCTGCAAGCCCAATGAAGGCGCCTACCTGTACTACCCGCTCGAAGACATGCTGCGCTTGCTGGCGCTCGAAGCCAGCCGCCACGGTGCAATCATCCTGGGTGAAGACCTGGGCACGGTACCGGACGGTCTACGCGAGGCCTTGGCGCAGAAAAACATCCTGGGTATGCGCGTGCTGCCCTTCGAGCAGGCCTCCCCAGGCCAATTCACCCCCCAGCTACAGTGGCCCGACGACGCCTTGGCGACCACCGGCACCCATGACCTGGCGACCGTGGCGGGTTGGCTGAAAAACCGCGACGTCGAATGGAGCCGGCGCCTGGGCTTGATTGATGAATCCACCGAGCAGCAATGGCGCGATGACCGCCGCAAAGAACACGACGGCTTGCGCCGCACGCTTGAATCCCACTATGGCCCGCTGAAGGACGACACTGCCGTGATCGATGCCGCGATTGGTTATGTAGGCCACACCAAAGCTCCGCTGGTGCTGGTCCCGCTTGAAGACCTGCTGGGTCTGGAAGAACAGCCGAACATGCCCGGTACCACCGAAGGGCATCCCAACTGGCGCCGCCGCTTTGCCGAGGCGGCAAGCCACATGCTTGACGACGAGAATGCCGCGCGGCGCCTGGAAGTGCTGGCGCAAGCGCGCGAGCAGGCGTGGGAGCGCGACCGATGAAACCGCTTACCGCGACCCTGCGCCTGCAGTTCCACAGCGACTTTACCCTGGACCATGCCCTGCCGCTGGTGCCGTACTTTGCTCAACTGGGCATCAGCCACCTGTACGCCTCGCCGATCCTCAAGGCCCGCGCAGGTTCGCGCCACGGCTACGACGTCGTCGATCCCACCCAGGTCAACCCGGAACTGGGCGGCGAAGCGGCGCTCGAACGCCTGGTCAAAGCGCTGCGCCAGCACGGCATGGGCCTGATCGTGGACACCGTGTCCAACCACATGGCCGTTGGCGGCGCTGACAACCCCTGGTGGCAGAGCCTGCTGGCCTGGGGGCGCCGCAGCCCGTATGCGGAGTTCTTCGATATCCAGTGGCACTCCACCGACCCGCTGCTCGCTGGCCAACTGCTGTTGCCGTTCCTGGGCAGCGATTACGGTGTAGCGCTGAAGGAAGGCCAGATCCCCCTGGAATTCGACGCCGACCAGGGGGTACTGCAAATCGCTCACTATGAGCACCGCTTCCCGATCTGCCCGGTCGATTACGGCTGGGTGCTGGCGCTCAGCGCTGACCCGACCCTGACCAGCCTGGCCGAACAGTTCACCGCACTCGGCGAGTCCGCCACCCCGCTTGACGATGCCGCGCCGCTGCAAGCCGAACTGGCCCGTCGGGTGCGCGAAGGCGCCGACCTGGCCTCGGCCCTGGTGGCATTCGACAGCCGCAGCGAGGCCGGCTTCAAGCGTCTGCACCTGCTGCTCGAGCGTCAGACCTACCGCCTGGCCAGCTGGCGCACCGCTGCCGACGACATCAACTGGCGGCGCTTTTTCGACATCAATGAGCTGGGCGGTTTGCGGGTCGAGCGCCCGGTGGTGTTCGAAGCCACCCACGCCAAGCTGTTCGAGTTGATTGAACGCGGCCTGGTCGATGGCCTGCGCATTGACCACATCGACGGCCTGGCAGACCCACGCGGTTATTGCCGCAAGCTGCGCCGACGCGTGGACAGCCTGATGGCCAGCCGCCCACTGGACGCTGCCGTGGAGCACTTCCCCATCTACGTCGAGAAAATCCTCGGTGTCGATGAGCATCTGCACCGCGACTGGCTCACCGATGGCACCACCGGCTACGAGTTCATGAACCAGGTCTCGCTGTTGCAGCACGACCCGGCCGGTGAGGCCCCGCTGACCGAACTGTGGTCGACGGTCAGCGAGCGCCCCGCGTTCACCGAAGAAGTGCGCCTGGCGCGCCATCTGGTGCTCAACGCAAGCCTGGCAGGTGACTGCGAGTCGGTGGCGCAAGCCCTGCTGCAGGTTGCGCGCAACGACCTGATGACCCGCGATTTATCCTTGGGTGCCATTCGTCGCGCCCTGCAGGCACTGGTCGCGCACTACCCGGTTTACCGCACCTACTTCAATGCGTGCGGCCGCCCGGCCGAGGACGAGGCATTCTTCCAGCAGGCCCTGGCCGATGCGCGCCAGGACCTGAGCGAGGCCGACTGGCCCTTGCTCGAGCAACTGGAAAAATGGTTGGGCGGCGAAGGTTGGCGCCAGCTGCCACCTGGCCGTACCCGCAAGCAACTGCGCCACGCCTGCGTACGCTTCCAGCAGCTGACGGCCCCCAGCGCGGCCAAGGCCGTCGAAGACACCGCGTTCTACCGCAGCGCAAGGTTGCTCTCGCGCAACGATGTGGGCTTTGAGGCCGAACGCTTCAGCGCTCCGCTGGAACACTTCCACAACGAGGCTCAGCGACGCCTGCGGGACTTCCCGGATAACCTGCTGGCCACCGCCACCCATGACCACAAGCGCGGTGAAGACACGCGCGCCCGTCTGGCTGTGCTGAGCGAGCGCGGCCCCTGGCTGGCCAGCCGCATGGCGCACTGGCGCGAGCTGGCAGCGCCATTGCGCACACCGCTCGAGGATGGGCTGGCGCCGAGCCCTGGTGATGAAATGCTGCTGCTCCAGACCCTGTTGGGCACCTGGCCGTTGGGCCTGGCCGTCGACGACGCCCAGGGCCTTAAGCAATACGCCGAGCGTGTCGGTCAGTGGCAACAGAAAGCACTGCGCGAGGCCAAGCTGCGCAGCAGCTGGAACGCCCCCAACGAAGCCTACGAAAAGGGTTGTGCTCGCTATCTCGAAGGCCTGCTGCTGGAGGCCGATGCCCTGCCCCTGCGCACCTCCATCGCCGAGGCGGCGCAGCTGATCAGTTGCCCGGGTGCGCTCAACAGCCTGGTGCAGGCGTTCATGCGCATGACCGTGCCAGGGGTGCCTGATCTGTATCAGGGTAACGAATACTGGGACTTCAGCCTGGTGGACCCAGACAACCGCCGGCCCGTCGACTATCCCGCTCGACGCAGCACCTTGGCAGAGGCCGCGCCGCTCGACGCGTTGTTAAGCCACTGGCATGACGGCCGGGTAAAGCAGGCGCTGGTGGCCCGCGTGCTCGACTGCCGCATGGCCAACCCGGAGCTGTTCCGCCGGGGCCGTTACCTGCCGTTGACCGTCAAGGGGCGCCATGCCGACAAGGTTGTCGCCTTCGCCCGCCTGGGCGACTCACAACGCGCCGTGATCGTCGCGCCGCGCTTGGCCAGCGGTCTGCTGGGCGCGGCACAGAGCCCTCAAGTACCCCCACAGAACTGGGAAGATACCCGGGTCGTATTGCCGTTCGACTTCTCACCTGCCAATTCGACTGGACTTTTCGGTGGGGCCGTTGTCAGCCCTGTAAGAGAGTTGATGGTTTGTGCTGTGCTGTCGGACTTTCCAGTCAATCTGTTGATCGAAGATAACTAGCATTCAGGAGCGTCATATGAGTGTCGATGATAAACGCATACGCGAGTTTGCCTACCAGATCTGGGAGTCGGAAGGTAAGCCACACGGCGAGGAAGAACGTCACTGGGACATGGCCCGCAAATTGGCAGAAGCCGAAGCCAAAGCCCCCGGGGCCAAAGCCAAGGCCCCCGCCAAGCCAAAGGCGCCTGCCAAGCCCAAGGCCGCTGCTGCACCCAAGCCTCCAGCTGACCCTAAAGTCGCTGCATTGCCAGGGGTGAAGCCTGCGGCTTCGAAGAAGCCACGCGCACCGAAAAAGCCGACCGCTAGCTGAACCATCCACGGCCCTGCCGTCTTCAGCGCCGCACTGGCACCGAGCACCTCGGTTGCCAGGCCTGATGACGACAGGGCCGTTGCAGTACCCAACCTTATTTTCCAGACAAAGGCCATTCGAGGATTGCCATGAGCCCGCGCACCGCAAAGAAAACCCGCTCCGTTGCACCGTCGCGCATTCGCGAAGGCTTACCCTACCCCCTCGGCGCCACCTGGGACGGCCTGGGCGTGAACTTCGCCATCTTCTCGGCGAACGCCACCAAGGTCGAGCTGTGCGTATTCGACGCCACCGGCGAGAAAGAGCTCGAGCGTATCGAGCTGCCTGAATACACCGACGAGATCTATCACGGTTATCTGCCAGACGCGCACCCGGGCCTGATCTACGGCTATCGCGTGCACGGCCCTTACGAGCCTGAAAACGGCCACCGCTTCAACCCCAACAAACTGCTGATCGATCCCTACGCCAAGCAGTTGGTCGGTGAGCTGAAATGGTCCGAGGCGCTGTTTGGCTACACCATTGGCCACCCAGACGGTGACCTGTCGTTCGACGAGCGCGACAGCGCCCCCTTCGTGCCCAAGTGCAAGGTCATCGACCCGGCGTTCACCTGGGGCCGGGACAACCGTGTCCAAACCCCTTGGGACCAGACCGTCGTGTACGAGGCCCACACCAAGGGCATCAGCAAGCGCCACCCGGCCGTGCCTGAGAACCTGCAAGGCACCTTCGCAGGCCTTGCCAACGACGAGCTGCTCAAGCACATCAAGGACCTGGGCGTCTCCAGCATCGAGCTGCTGCCCATCCATGCATTCGTCAATGACCAGCACCTGCTCGACAAGGGCCTGAACAACTATTGGGGCTACAACACCATCGCGTTCTTCGCACCGCACCCAAGCTACCTGGCCAGCGGCAAGATCGCCGAATTCAAGGAGATGGTGGCGCACCTGCACGACGCGGGCCTGGAGCTGATCCTGGATGTGGTCTACAACCACACCGCCGAAGGCAACGAGATGGGCCCCACGCTCTCCATGCGCGGCATCGACAACGCGTCGTACTACCGCTTGATGCCCGACCAGAAGCGTTACTACATCAACGACTCGGGCACCGGCAACACCTTGGACCTGAGCCATCCGTGCGTCCTGCAACTGGTGACCGATTCGCTGCGCTACTGGGCAGGCGAGATGCATGTCGACGGCTTCCGCTTCGACCTGGCGACCATTCTGGGTCGCTACCACGACGGCTACAGTGAGCGTCACAGCTTCCTCGTAGCCTGCCGGCAGGACCCGCTGCTGCGGCAGGTCAAGCTGATTGCCGAGCCATGGGACTGTGGCCCAGGTGGCTACCAGGTGGGCAATTTCGCACCGGGCTGGGCTGAGTGGAACGACCGTTTCCGTGACACCGTGCGCGCCTTCTGGAAGGGCGACGAGGGCCAACTGGCCGACTTTGCCGCCCGCATGACCGGCTCTGGCGACATGTTCAACAACCGCGGCCGCCGGCCGTATTCGTCGGTCAACTTCATCACGGCCCACGACGGCTTCACCTTGCGCGACCTGGTGTCGTACAACGAGAAGCACAACGAGGACAACGATGAGAACAACCAGGACGGCACCAGCAATAACCTGTCCTGGAACTGCGGCGCCGAAGGCCCGACCGAAGATGCGGAAATCAACGCCTTGCGCATGCGCCAGATGCGTAACTTCTTCGCGACCCTGCTGTTTGCCCAGGGCACGCCGATGATCGTGGCCGGCGATGAATTCAGCCGCACCCAGCATGGCAACAACAATGCCTATTGCCAGGACAGCGAAATCGGTTGGGTGAACTGGGATCTGGATGAAGAAGGCCAGGCACTGCTGGCGTTCGTCAAGCGCCTGACCCGTCTGCGCCAGAAGTATCCGGTGCTGCGGCGCTCAAGCTTCCTGGTGGGCGATTACAACGAGGCAATCGGCGTCAAGGACGTGACATGGCTGGCGCCGGATGGCAACGAAATGAGCGTTGAACAGTGGGAAGACCCCAACGGTCGCTGCCTGGGCATGCTGATCGATGGTCGTGCGCAGGTCAGTGGCATTGCCCGTCCAGGTTCGGAGTCCACCGTGTTGCTGATCGTCAACGCCCACCACGACACCGTGCCGTTCAAACTGCCCAGCGTTCCAGAGGGCGAACACTGGAGCTGCGTGATGGATACAGACCGGCCACAATTGCGCAAACCCGAAGACCTGCCATTTGACAGCTCGTTTGACCTGACAGGGCGCTCGGTGGCGCTGATGGTGCTCCAGCACAGCGAAGAGTAATGGCAAGCGCATACGTCACGCGCAACGCGTGACGTAGTCGTCACAGACCCGCCGGGCCATCTCAGACAGGGATTGCCCGGCGGGATTTTTTCTGGTGGTTCGACTGTTACCGCTTGAGCCTGCGGCAGGCACGCTCTAGACCTTCAACCGGACCATGACGGCCGGCCAGTGCAGTAAAGCCACCCGCGGCCAGACTGCACGCGGGTGGTTGACGATCAGACCGGCTTGAGCACCAGTATCGCCAGCGGAGGCAGGTTCAGCGCCAGCGACAACGGCTGACCATGGCAGGGGGTCTGCTGCGTGGCGACCGCGCCCATGTTGCCGACATTGGAGCCCGCATAGGCTTCGGCATCGCTGTTGAGCAGCTCCTGCCATTGCGCCCCGAACGGCACACCGATGCGGTAGCCCTCGCGCACCACGGGCGTGAAGTTGGCAACCACCAGCACTGGCTCGCCCGCGCTGCTCCACCGCAGCCAGGCGAAAACGCTGTTCTGCGCATCATCCCCGATCAGCCACTGGAAGCCCTCGGGCTTGCAGTCCTGCTCATGCAGGGCAGGCACATCGCGGTACAGGCGGTTCAGGTCGCCCACCAGGCGCTGTACACCCTGGTGCTCCGGATACTGCAGCAGGTACCAGTCCAGCTGGTGGTCGTGGTTCCATTCGCGCCACTGGCCGAACTCGCAGCCCATGAACAGCAATTTCTTGCCCGGGTGCATCCACATGAAGGCCAGGTAGGCACGCAGGTTGGCGAACTTCTGCCAGCGATCGCCCGGCATCTTGTCGATCAGCGAGCGCTTGCCGTGTACCACCTCGTCATGGGAGATCGGCAGGATGAAGTGCTCCGAGTAGGCGTATACCAGGCTGAAGCTCATCTCGTTATGGTGATGAGTACGGTGCACAGGGTCGTTCTGGATGTAGCTGAGCGAGTCATGCATCCAGCCCATGTTCCACTTGTAGTGGAAACCTAGGCCGCCTTCTTCGGTTGGCTTGCTCACGCCAGGCCAGGCCGTCGATTCCTCGGCAATGATCAAGGCACCCGGCGCTTCATGCGCCGCCACGCCGTTGAGGTGGCGGATGAAGTCGATGGCCTCGAGGTTCTCACGCCCGCCATGGCGGTTGGGCACCCATTCACCGGCCTTGCGCGAGTAGTCGCGGTACAGCATCGACGCCACGGCATCTACCCGCAGCCCGTCGATGTGGAAGTGTTTGAGCCAGTGAAGCGCCGAGGCCATCATGAAGCCCCGCACCTCGTTACGGCCGAGGTTGTAGATCAGCGTGTTCCAGTCCTGGTGATAGCCTTCGAACGGGTTGTCGTATTCGTAGAGGGCCGTGCCGTCGAAGCGCGCCAGACCATGTTCGTCCGTGGGGAAATGCGCCGGCACCCAGTCCAGGATCACGCCGATGCGGGCCTGGTGGCAGGCGTCGATGAAGGCGGCGAAGTCCTCTGCCGTGCCATAGCGCGACGTCGGGGCGAACATCGACAGGGGCTGGTAGCCCCACGAGCCGCCAAAGGGGTGCTCCATGATCGGCAGCAGCTCGATATGGGTGAAACCCAGCTCCTGCACGTAGGGCACCAGGCGCTCGGCCAACTCACGCCAATTGTAGAAACGCCCCACCTCCCCAGCTTCGTCCAGTTCGCAGCGCCAGGACCCGGGGTGCAGTTCGTAGATCGACAAGGGGGCGCTGTAGGCGTGGCGCTGGGCGCGCTCGTCCATCCACTGCTGGTCGCGCCATTCATGGACTAGCGCACCGGCCACCTTGGAAGCGGTGCTGGGCGGCAATTCGGTAGCACGGGCCAATGGGTCTGCTTTGAGCGGCAAGATCCCATCCTTGCCCAGCACCTCGAACTTGTAGGTTTCACCCACGCCCAGGCGTGGAATGAACAGCTCCCAGACACCGGCACCGTGGCGCAGGCGCATCGGGTGCCGACGACCGTCCCAGTTGTTGAACTCACCCACCACCGATACCCGGCGCGCATTGGGTGCCCATACCGAGAAGCACACCCCGTCCACCCCGTCGACCTGTGCCGGCTGGGCACCGAAACGCCCTGCCAGGTCCCGGTGATTGCCCTCGGCGAACAGGTGCAGGTCGATGTCGCCAAGCTGCGGGCCGAAGCTGTAGGGGTCTTCCGTGACTTGCTCACCGCCGGCCCAGTTGATGTGCAACTGATAGGGAAGCGCCTCGTTCAGGTGCGCGGTGAACAGGCCAGGTATCGCGCCGGGCCGCATGTCGGCCAGCACGCGCTGGTCGTCGCGCGCCAGCACGCGGGCGCCCAGGGCATTGGGCAGGTAGGCACGAATGGTCATACCCCCTGCTGGATCGGTGTGAGGCCCCAGTACCGCAAAAGGATCGGCGTGCTCGGCGCGCGCCAGGGCATCCAGGTCCCGTTGGCCAAGACCGCCGTTTTCACGCGTTGAAACGTTCATTCTGACTCTCCCCAGGTACTGATCAGTCCATGCAGGCCATGCAAAGGCACGGCCAGCCAGCTTGGACGGTTTTCGGCTTCATAAGTTATTTCGTATGCCGCTTTTTCCAGGCAGAACAGCTCAAGTGCCGCACGCTCGCCTTCGGCTTGTTCCCAGGCGTGGGGCATGGCCGCGGTGGCCAGGCCATAAGCCTCGATGAATGCATGCCGGGACTGGTGAAGGTACTGTCGGGCCACCCGCTGCCGAGCTTGTCGCGCCGGCTCGGAAAGGTCCACGGTAGAGGCGCTGCGCAGGATCATCGCAGCAGCATAGTCGAAAGAGCGCAACACACCGCTGACATCTTTGTACGGGCTGTGCTTGGCCCGGCGCTCTTCAAGTGGCCGGGATGGTTCCCCCTCGAAGTCGATCAGGTAGGCATCGCCTTGCACCACCAGCACCTGGCCCAGGTGAAGGTCGCCATGCACACGCATCAACAGGCCACCCTGCGCCTGCTGTGCCAGTTCGGCCACGCGCTGGGCGAGCCCGTCGCGCTGCTGCTGCAAGTCATCGACCAACGCCTGGCTTTCCGCGTCGAGCTTGTCACGGTGCTGCGCCAACAGATCCAGCGCATGGGTCAGCTCTGTGCTGATCTGTGCACTCCACCGCTCGCTGTCTTCGGCACTGCTCGGATAAGGCGCGAAAGCCTCGTCATCGGTAGGTGCCGCGAGCATCAGGTGCATCTCGCCCAGGCGCTGGCCGAGCAGGGAAGCGAAGTCGCGCAGCTCGTTGACCGCGTCGGTATGCGGTTCACTTTCGTTGCTGGAGGGCTGCATCTGGTCGCGAATGGCGCGCTCCAGGGTGTTCTGGGACCAGGCCCAGGCATCGCCCTGATTACTCAGATAGCCTTGGGCGATCATCAACAGGTGCGGTGCGCCTTGGGCATCCTCGCGGCTGACCCAGGCCAGCAACGGCGAGATGTTGGCAAAGCCGGCTGCGGTGAGATAAGCACTCATTTCAAGCTCTGGATGAATGCCTGCGTTGACCCGCCGGATCAACTTGAGCACCACCGAATCGCCCACCACTACCGAACTGTTGGACTGCTCGGCGCTCAAGTAGCGCACCGGGCTGTCATCACCCAGTGCCAGGCCAGCCAACTGTTCGGTGTGATTGAAATGCAGCTCGCCCTGATCATTCCCACAGGGCAAGCGCAGCCCTTCCTGACAGGCCTTGAGCACCGCGCGAATGAACGGCTCAAGCACAAAGGCATCGGTGATCAGGCCCACTTCATTGGCCCGTCGCACGCGCGACAAGGCCAACTGCTGCGGCAATGCGGTACTGATCTGCTCCTCGGGCAGCAGGCCGAACGGCAGCTGATAGCGGCTTGTCACCCCGTCGCTGATCACCTCGATTTCACTGAGCAGCACCGGCGTGCCGGCCGTGGTCATGCGCACGCCATAGCTCAGGTCGACCTGATCAATAGGCCCTTCCTTGCCCGCGAACCAACGCCGCTTGGGCAGGTACTGGGGCAGGATGGTGGACTGCAGGGCGTCGCGTGAAGGCGACTCGAGCAGCTCTTCCAGACGTTTGCGTAGCACTAATGTAGTCAATTCCGGTAACCCCTCGGTAGGCTGGTTATGCCAGCTGGGCATGCGATCGTGGGCAGCCAGCACGAACCAGTAAAAGCCATAAGGCGGCAAGGTCAGCAGAAACGGCAGCTGCCCGATGGGCGGGAAGGCGCTGCCCCCGATCATTTCCACGGGGACCTTATCGGCGTATTGGGACAAGTCCAGTTCCGCAGCCTGGGCTGCGCGGGACACGTTGGCGACACAGAGAATGACCTCGGTGTGGCCATCTGCATCGGTGAACTCCCGGATGTAGGCAAGGATGCGTCGGTTGCTGGGTGTGAGGGTGCGCAGCGTGCCGCGGCCGAAGGCTTTCTGCTGCTTGCGCACGGCGAGCAGGCGACGGGTCCAGTTGAGCAGTGAATGGGGATCGTGGCTCTGCGCTTCGACGTTGACCGTCTGGTAGCCGTAGAGCGGGTCCATGATCGGTGGCAGCACCAGCCGCTGTGGGTCGGCGCGGGAGAAGCCGCCGTTGCGGTCAGGCGACCACTGCATAGGCGTACGCACACCGTCGCGATCACCCAGGTAGATGTTGTCGCCCATGCCCAGCTCATCGCCGTAGTACAGCGTCGGTGTACCTGGCATGGACAGCAGCAGACTGGTGAGCAGCTCGATCCTGCGCCGGTCGCGCTGCAGCAGCGGCGCCAGGCGGCGGCGGATGCCGAGGTTGATCCGGGCGCGGCGGTCTTCGGCGTAGTAGTTCCAGAGGTAGTCGCGCTCACGGTCGGTGACCATCTCCAGGGTCAGCTCATCGTGGTTACGCAGGAAGATGGCCCACTGGCAGTTGGCCGGAATCTCCGGGGTCTGGCGCAGGATGTCGGTGATGGGGAAGCGATCTTCCATCGCAAGCGCCATGTACATGCGCGGCATCAGAGGAAAATGGAACGCCATGTGGCATTCGTCCCCGTCGCCTTCGCCGAAGTAAGGGCGGGTGTCCTCCGGCCATTGGTTGGCCTCGGCGAGCAGCATGCGGTCAGGGTAATTGGCATCGATCTCGGCCCGGATTGCCTTGAGCACACCATGGGTTTCGGGCAGGTTTTCGTTGTTGGTGCCGTCGCGCTCGATCAAGTACGGGATAGCGTCGAGCCGCAAGCCATCGACGCCCAGGTCCAGCCAGAAGCGCATCACGCCGATCACGGCCTTGAGCACCTGCGGATTGTCGAAGTTCAAGTCCGGCTGATGGGAATAGAACCGGTGCCAGAAGTACTGGCCTGCCACCGGGTCCCAGGTCCAGTTGGATTTCTCGGTATCGAGGAAGATGATGCGGGTGCCGTCGTATTTGTGGTCGTCATCGGACCACACATAGAAGTCACGGGCCTTGCTGCCACGTTTGGCATGGCGGGCACGTTGAAACCACGGGTGCTGGTCGCTGGTGTGGTTGATGACCAGCTCGGTGATTACCCGCAGCCCGCGCTTGTGCGCCTCGGCAATGACGCGGCGGGCGTCGGCGAGGGTGCCATAGTCCGGATGCACCGCCTTGTATTCGGCGATGTCGTAGCCGTCGTCGCGCCGGGGCGAGGGGTAGAACGGGAGCAGCCATAAGGTGTTTACGCCCAGCTCAGCGATGTAGTCGAGCTTGCTGATCAACCCGGCGAAGTCACCGATACCGTCGTTGTTGGCATCGAAGAACGACTTGATGTGCAGCTGGTAGATCACCGCATCCTTGTACCACAGCGGGTCGTCGATGAAGGCTGCCGGGCGGGTACGCTTGGCCATGTACCATTCCTCTGAATGCTTGATCGGTAAAAACCCGTCAGAGAGCGGGCGCGCCCGCTCCCTGACACGCTCAGCTGACTTTGCTGATTCGCCAGATACCGAATGGCTGATGCCAAGGCTCGATGCGCATGAACTGGGTCTTGCCGTACCACGACCAGCGATGACCATTCATCAGGTCCTCCCCGTGGGTTTCGGCACCGTCATCAAGGCCAAGCTCCCACAACGGGAGTTCGAAATGGGCTTCCTGGGCGTTGTGCGGGTCCAGGCTCACGGCGATGAGAATGTAGTTGTCACGGGCGGGGGTGCGCTTTGCGAAATAGAGGATGTTGTCATTCCAGCAGTTGAGCAGCGTCAGGCCCAGATGGCTCTGCAGGGCCGGGTTCTGTCGGCGGATACGGTTGAGCTGGGCGATCTCGGCGATGATGTTGCCCGGTTGGGTAAAGTCACGCGGGCGGATCTCGTACTTCTCCGAGTCCAGGTATTCTTCCTTGCCCGGCAGCCCTGCCGCTTCGCACAGCTCGAAGCCCGAGTACATGCCCCACAAGCCCGACCCCATGGTCGCCAGTGCGGCCCGGATGAGGAAGCCGGCCCGGCCATTTTGCTGGAGGAAAAACGGGTTGATGTCTGGCGTGTTGACGAAGAAGTTCGGCCGGTAGCATTGGCTCCACGGCGGCTGGTTGAGCGTTTCGAAATACTCGCTCAGCTCCTGCTTGGTGTTGCGCCAGGTGAAATAGGTGTAGCTCTGCGCATAGCCGACCTTGCCCAAGCGGGCCATCATGGCGGGCTTGGTGAACGCCTCGGCCAGGAACAACACGTCCGGGTATTGACTGCGCACATTGGCGATCAGCCACTGCCAGAACGGCAGGGGTTTGGTATGCGGGTTGTCTACCCGGAACGTTTTCACGCCCTCCTCCACCCAACCGATGATCACATCACGCAGGGCGATCCACAGCCCAGGCACGGCATCGGGCGCGTAGAAGTCGACGTTGACGATGTCCTGGTATTTCTTCGGCGGGTTCTCGGCATAGCGGATGGTGCCGTCCGGGCGCCAGCTGAACCAGCCTGGATGTTCCTGGAGCCACGGATGGTCCTGGGAGCACTGGATGGCGAAGTCCAGGGCGATTTCCAGACCGTGCTGGGCTGCCGCCGATACCAGGCGACGGAAATCTTCACGCGTGCCGAGTTCGGGGTGGATCGCATCGTGCCCACCGTCGGCACTGCCAATGGCGTAGGGGCTGCCAGGGTCCCCCGGCTGGGCCTGCAACGAATTGTTCCGGCCCTTTCTGTGCTGCATGCCAATGGGGTGAATGGGCGGGAAATACAACACGTCGAAGCCCATGTCGCGAATCATCGGCAGGCGCTGGTGCACATCGTTGAAGGTGCCATGGCGCTGGGGATCATCGGTGATCGAACGGGGGAACAGCTCATACCAGCTGGCGAATTGCGCGGCCGGACGGTCCACATCCAGCGGGTAGTCGCAACTGCGGGTCAGGTAGCTGCGGTGCTCGGCGGCGGCCATCAGCTGCGATGCCTCGGCGCCCAGCAGCAGGGCCACTTGTTCATCCTCAGGCAGCGTCTGTAAGGTGGTTTGCAGCGACTGTAATTGCTCGCGCAAGGCGCCGCTGCTCAATTCGATGCCCTTGCCCAGCAGCAACCGCCCTTCCTCGAGTTCAAGCTTTACGCCGACGCCGGCATTGAACTTCTTCTCCAGGTCGTAGCAGTACGTGGCATACGGGTCGATCCAGGCTTCGATGCTGAACACATGCGGCCCGATTTCGGTCGGGGTGAATTCTGCCAGCCACAGGTCATTGCCGGGCGAAGTCATGGGCACACAATGAATGCGTCGGCTACCGGCCTGGCGCCAGTTCAACACCACAGCCATCCGGTCGTGGCCGTCGGTGAATACCTTGGTGCTGACCGCAACCGGCTGGTTGCTGATGGCCTTGGCGGCAAAGGCGCCGCCATTTAGCACCGGCTGGGTGTCCTCGATGGCGATACGCGGTGCCATCAAGGCCTGGGACAGGCTGATGACCTGGTCCGGATGATCATTTGCCGTGGGCACGCTTTCGAAGGGCTCGTTCAAAGACATCAGGCCTTGCTCCCTGGGACTGGTGGCGGTAAGGATTGAGAGCGCGGCGACCGAGCCTGGGTTCAAAAATGAATTGATTCGAAGCACCAGCGGTCGAACGCTGCAGGACAGGTTCACTCAACCCCACGAGGCATGGCCATGACGCTCCCAACGCCCCCGGAAACGCCCGATCCGAACATTGACGATCCCAACCTCCCGCCCCCGGAGCCTGAGCGTGACCCGGATGACCTGCCGATTCAGCCGACGGTTCCGCCAACCGTGGGTGACCCACCCAGTCAGGAACCCCCGATAAAGGCGGTCGACTGAAGTCGAAAACTGTCAGTTTTGCCAGTGGCGCATCCGCTGCGTTGTTCCGATCATAAGTCACCTTTGTGATTCAGGAGTCACGGACATGACGCATGACGGTATGAGCCCCAGCGAACGAGACGAATACGAAACCTACATCATCGAGTGCCTTCAGGATGCAGGCATAGAAGACCCACAGCCCGCAACGGTGCTGCAGTCACTCGATGATGAAGTCGTCAGCCGTGCTGTCGATCAAATCAAGGAAGACACCCAGGTGAGTTTCAAGTATCAGGCGACAATGACGGTCAGCCAGTTGGCCGAGGCACTCTGGAAAGCCACGCAGTCAAGGTGAGGGCTTGCCACGCAGTCAGGGTGAGGGCTTGCCACGGCATCTGTAACTGACCTTCCTACTAGACCCTGCCCAGTTCAGCCACGCTGATCTCCCGCATCCTGAACTTCTGCACCTTGCCCGTCACCGTCATGGGAAATTCATCGACGAAGCGGATATGGCGGGGCACCTTGTAGTGGGCGATACGGGACTTGCACCAGGCCTGCAGCTCCTCGGCAGTGGCCTGGTGACCTGGATGCAGCTTGACCCAGGCGACGATGTCCTCGCCGAAGCGGCTGCACGGGATACCAATGACCTGGGCATCGGCGACCGCCGGGTGGGTATAGAAGAACTCTTCTATTTCACGCGGATAGATGTTTTCGCCACCGCGAATGATCATGTCCTTGTTGCGCCCGACGATGCGCACATAGCCCGCCTCGTCCATCACCGCCAGGTCACCGCTGTGCATCCATCCGGCCGCGTCGATGGCACTGGCCGTGGCCTCGGGGTTATTCCAGTAACCCAGCATCACGCTGTAGCCGCGCGTGCAAAGCTCCCCGGTTTCACCGCGCGCAACCGTTGCGCCTTGCGGGTCGATGATCTTGCTTTCCAGTTGCGGCTGGGTACGGCCCACAGTGGTGACGCGCAGCTCCAGGTCATCATCCGGGCCGGTTTGCAACGACACCGGGCTCGTTTCAGTCATGCCGTAAGCGATCTGCACCTGGGCCATGTGCATCTGGTCGATGACCCTGCGCATGACCTCGATCGGGCAGGTAGCACCGGCCATGATGCCGCTGCGCAAGGACGACAGGTCCATACACTGGCGGGCCGGATGATCGAGCATGGCGATGAACATGGTGGGCACCCCGTACAGGATGGTGCCGCGTTCCTCGGCCACGGCGCGCAAGGCCAACTCGGCGTCGAAGCCGTCGCCTGGGTAGATCATGGTGGTGCCATGGGTGATGCAGCCCAGGTTGCCCATGACCATGCCGAAACAGTGATACAAGGGCACCGGGATCACCATGCGGTCATGCGCAGTCAAGCCCAGGCTTGCGCCAACCATGAAGCCGTTGTTCAGAATGTTGTAGTGGCTGAGGGTAGCGCCCTTGGGCGAGCCGGTGGTGCCAGAGGTGTACTGGATGTTCACCGGCTGGTCGAAATGCAGGCTGTTTTGCCGAGCCGTGCACGCTTCGCGGCTTACGGACATGCCCCACGTGGCCAGTGCCTCCCACGGCAGGAAGCCAGCAGGCGGGTCGTTGGCCAGGCTTACGACCCCGCGCAAGGCGGGCAGCGCGGCACTGCTCATCTGACCGGGTGCTGCGGTCGCCAACTCCGGCACCAAGGCCTGGACCATGGCGTGGTAATCGGAATGCTTGAACGCGTCGGCACAGACCAGCCAGCTGCACCCTGACTGGCGCAGCACGTACTCAAGCTCACCCACCCGGTAAGCCGGGTTGACGTTGACCAGGATGGCGCCCACCTTGGCAGTTGCCACCTGCAGGATGCACCACTGCGCGCAGTTGGGTGCCCAGATGCCCACGCGGTCACCGGTTTCGATCCCAAGGGCCATCAGCGCCCGGGCACATGACTCGACCTGCTCCGCCAGTTGCCGCCAGCTGTAGCGCAGGCGCTGGTGCCGAGCCACCAGTGCTTCCTGCTCGCCCAGGCGCGCCACGGTCGCGTCGAAGGCCTGGCCAATGGTTTGAGTAAGCAAGGGGCGGTCCTGGCGACCGCGGGTATAGCTGGGTTGAGTCATGTGCGTCCCTTCTTTTGATTGTTCTGGATAGGGGCCAAATGCGCGCCAATCACTTTGGCTCAGATTTACGTTTACGTAAAGGTGACGGATAAATTGACAAAAAAGCAGGTGCAGGTTTACGTTTACGTAAAGGTGATAGACAGCTGAGCACGCTTTCGGCGTCAGCTGCCTGCCCAGACAAGCTTGCCGCTCGCAGCGTGATCCCATTTCAAGAACAACAAGGTGCCCTCGCATGCATTACCCCAGCCTGAACTTCGCCCTGGGCGAGACCATCGACATGCTTCGCGACCAGGTGCGCACCTTCGCCGCCGCCGAGCTCGCCCCTCGCGCCGCGCAGATCGACCACGACAACCTGTTCCCTGCCGACATGTGGCGCAAGTTCGGCGACATGGGCCTGCTCGGCATCACCGTCCCGGAAGAATACGGTGGCGCAGGCTTGGGTTATCTGGCGCACGTGGTGGCGATGGAAGAAATCAGCCGCGCCTCGGCCTCGGTCGCGCTGTCCTACGGCGCCCACTCCAATCTGTGCGTCAACCAGATCAACCGTAACGGCACGCCCGCGCAAAAGGCCAGGTACCTGCCCAAGCTGGTCAGCGGCGAGCACGTCGGCGCCCTGGCGATGAGCGAACCCAATGCAGGGTCGGACGTGGTGTCGATGAAACTGCGCGCCGACAAACGCGGCGACCACTACGTGCTCAACGGCAGCAAGACGTGGATCACCAACGGGCCCGACGCCAACACCTACGTCATCTACGCCAAGACCGATCTGGAAAAAGGCCCCCATGGCATCACTGCGTTCATCGTCGAGCGCGATTGGGCAGGCTTTAGCCGCAGCAACAAGTTCGACAAGCTGGGCATGCGTGGCTCGAACACCTGCGAGCTGTTCTTCGATGACGTGCACGTGCCAGAGGACAACATCCTCGGCCAACTCAATGGCGGCGTAAGGGTGTTGATGAGCGGCCTGGACTACGAGCGCGTGGTACTCGCCGGCGGCCCGACCGGCATCATGCAGAGCTGCATGGACCTGGTGGTGCCGTACATCCATGACCGCAAGCAATTCGGGCAGAGCATCGGCGAGTTCCAGTTGATCCAGGGCAAGGTCGCCGACATGTACACCCAGCTCAACGCCAGCCGCGCTTACCTGTATGCCGTGGCCCAGGCCTGCGATCGCGGCGAAACCACCCGCAAGGACGCAGCCGGGGTGATCCTCTACACCGCCGAGCGCGCCACGCAGATGGCCCTGGAGGCGATCCAGATTCTTGGCGGCAACGGGTATATCAACGAATTTCCCGCCGGTCGCTTGCTGCGCGATGCCAAGCTTTACGAAATCGGCGCCGGCACCAGCGAAATCCGCCGGATGCTGATCGGCCGCGAGTTGTTCAACGAGACCCGCTGAACACGCTGGCGCTGCGGCCGGCTCATACGCCCGCCGTGGCCACACCGGACAACCTTGCACGGCCACGCCAAGGGCGCGCCGCTGCACCAGGAGTCATGATGATTCTGAAATCCCAAGTGAACCCCCGGTCACCCGAATTCGCCCAGTCCCAGGCGGCCATGCAGGCCCAGGTCGACAACCTGCGTGGGCTACTTGCCCAAGTAGCCCAGGGTGGCGGCGCCAAGGCTCAGGAGCGGCACACCTCGCGAGGCAAACTGCTGCCCCGCGAGCGAATCGAACGTCTGCTCGATGCCGGTTCCGCCTTTCTCGAAATCGGCCAGCTGGCTGCACACCAGGTCTACGGCGAAGACGTTCCGGCAGCCGGCCTGATCGCCGGGATCGGGCGCGTGGAAGGCGTGGAATGCATGATCGTGGCCAACGACGCCACGGTCAAAGGTGGCTCTTACTACCCGCTGACGGTGAAAAAGCACCTGCGGGCGCAGACCATTGCCTTGCAGAACCGTCTGCCGTGCATCTACCTGGTGGATTCGGGCGGCGCCAACTTGCCGCGCCAGGACGAGGTGTTTCCCGACCGTGAGCACTTCGGGCGGATTTTCTTCAACCAGGCCAACATGAGCGCACTGGGCATCGCCCAGATCGCCGTGGTGATGGGGTCATGCACCGCAGGCGGCGCCTACGTGCCGGCGATGGCGGACGAGGCGATCATGGTGCGTCAACAGGCCACCATCTTCCTGGCCGGCCCACCGCTGGTGAAGGCGGCCACAGGCGAGGTGGTGAGCGCCGAGGCGCTAGGCGGCGCCGATGTGCATTGCCGCACCAGCGGTGTAGCCGACCATTACGCCGAGAACGACGAGCATGCCCTGGCGCTGGCCAGGCGCTGCGTGGCCAATCTCAACTGGCGCAAGCACGGTGCCCTGCAATGCAAGCCGCCGGTTGCGCCCTTGTATGCGGCGCAGGAGCTATACGGCGTGATTCCGGCTGACGCCAAGCAGCCTTTCGATGTGCGTGAAGTCATCGCACGGCTGGTCGATGGCTCGGTGTTCGATGAGTTCAAAGCCTTGTTCGGGACCACGCTGGTGTGCGGCTTCGCCCACCTGCACGGCTACCCGATCGCCATCCTGGCCAACAACGGCATCCTGTTTGCCGAGGCTGCGCAAAAAGGCGCGCACTTCATCGAGCTGGCTTGCCAGCGCGGTATCCCGCTGCTGTTCCTGCAGAACATCACGGGGTTCATGGTGGGCAAGAAGTACGAAGAAGGCGGCATCGCCAAGCATGGCGCCAAGTTGGTCACGGCCGTGGCCTGCGCGCAGGTACCCAAGTTCACGGTCATCATTGGCGGCAGTTTCGGTGCCGGCAACTACGGCATGTGCGGACGCGCCTACGACCCGCGCTTTCTCTGGATGTGGCCCAATGCGCGCATCGGGGTGATGGGCGCCGAACAGGCTGCCGGCGTGCTGGTGCAGGTCAAGCGCGAGCAGAGCGAGCGCAGCGGCGAGCCGTTTGGCGCTGAGGATGAGGCCAGGCTCAGGCAGCCGATCCTCGATCAGTACGAGCATCAGGGCCACCCTTACTACTCCAGCGCCCGCCTATGGGACGACGGCGTCATCGACCCAGCGCAGACCCGCGATGTGCTGGCCCTGGCCTTGTCTGCGGCGCTGAACGCACCGATCGAACCGAGCCGCTTCGGCATATTCAGGATGTGACCCCATGAGCGATTTCACTACGGTAGAGGTGAGCCACGATCCACGTGGCTTCGCCACCTTGTGGCTCAGCCGCGAGGACAAGCACAACGCCTTCAATGCCTTGATGATCCGCGAGCTGAACATTGCCCTGGGGCAGCTTGCCGACGACGCGGGCGTACGCTTCGTGTTGCTGCGTGGGCGGGGACGGCATTTCAGTGCCGGCGCCGACCTTGCGTGGATGCAGCAGTCGGCGCAGCTGGACTTCAACACCAACCTGGATGACGCACGCGAGCTGGGCGAGTTGATGTATGCACTGCACCGCATCAAGGTGCCGACCCTGGCAGTGGTCCAGGGCGCCGCATTCGGCGGCGCCCTGGGTCTGATCAGTTGCTGTGACATGGCCATCGGTGCCGAAGACGCCCAGCTGTGCCTGTCGGAAGTGCGCATCGGCCTGGCACCGGCGGTGATCAGCCCCTTCGTGGTCAAGGCCATCGGCGAGCGCGCCGCCCGCCGTTATGCACTTACGGCAGAGCGCTTCAGCGGGTTGCAGGCCCAGGCCCTTGGGTTGTTGGCCGAGGTGTACCCGGCCAGCCAGTTGGAGGCCAGCGTGAACCAGTGGGTTGAAACCCTTCTGGCCAATAGCCCCCAGGCAATGCGCGCGACCAAGGAGCTGCTGCGCGAGGTCGACGGCGGTACCCTCAGCCCTGGCCTGCGTCGTTATTGCGAGAACGCCATCGCGCGAATCCGCGTAAGCGCCGAGGGCCAGGAAGGCCTTCGTGCGTTTCTGGAAAAACGCCAACCTGCCTGGCAGGCCGATGCAAACAAGGAGCCACGCCCATGAACCGCCCGCCATTGACAACGTTGCTGGTGGCCAACCGTGGTGAAATCGCCTGCCGGGTGATGCGCACCGCCAAGGCCATGGGCCTGACCACGGTGGCGGTGCACAGCGCCATCGACCGTAATGCCCGCCACAGCCGGGAAGCCGATGTGTGCGTGGACCTGGGCGGTAACAAGGCGGCAGACAGTTACCTGCAGATCGACAAGCTGGTGGCAGCGGCCAAGGCCAGCGGTGCCCAGGCCATTCACCCGGGCTATGGCTTTCTTTCGGAAAACGCAGATTTTGCCCGCGCAGTCGAAGCCGCTGGCTTGATGTTCCTGGGCCCACCTGCGTCGGCCATCGACGCCATGGGCAGCAAGTCGGCCGCCAAGGCCTTGATGGAAGCCGCAGGCGTGCCGCTGGTGCCGGGCTATCATGGCCAGGCCCAGGACCTGGACACCTTCAAGCAAGCCGCCCGGCACGTCGGCTACCCGGTCCTGCTCAAGGCCAGCGCCGGTGGTGGCGGCAAGGGCATGAAGGTGGTCGAGGACGAAAGCCAGTTGGCCGATGCCCTGGCGTCGGCGCAACGTGAAGCCCTGTCATCCTTTGGCGATGCGCGGATGCTGGTGGAAAAGTACGTATTGAAGCCGCGCCATGTGGAGATCCAGATTTTTGCCGATCGCCATGGCCACTGCCTGTACCTCAACGAACGGGATTGCTCGATCCAGCGGCGTCACCAGAAGGTGGTCGAAGAAGCCCCTGCCCCGGGCCTTTCGGCAGACCTGCGCCGCGCCATGGGCGAGGCGGCAGTACGCGCGGCGCAGGCCATCGGCTATGTCGGCGCTGGCACCGTGGAATTTCTGCTGGACGCCCGTGGCCAGTTCTTCTTCATGGAAATGAACACGCGCCTGCAGGTGGAGCACCCCGTCACCGAGGCCATCACCGGCCTGGACCTGGTGGCCTGGCAGATTCGCGTGGCTTGCGGTGAGCCCCTGCCCATCACCCAGGACCAGGTACCGCTCAACGGCCATGCCATCGAAGTGCGGCTGTACGCCGAAGATCCGGCCAATGACTTCTTGCCGGCCACCGGCACCCTGACGCTTTACCGGGAACCGGCTTGCGGCCCAGGCCGGCGCGTGGACAGCGGTGTGAGCGAAGGCGATGCGGTGTCGCCCTTCTACGACCCGATGCTGGGCAAACTGATCGCCTGGGGCGAAGACCGGGAGCAGGCCCGCCTGCGCTTGCTGGCCATGCTGGATGAGTTCGCGGTAGGCGGCGTCAAGACCAACATCGCCTTCCTGCGACGTATCCTGGCCCACCCTGGGTTTGCAGCAGCCGAGCTGGATACCGGCTTCATCCCGCGTCATCAGGAAACGCTTTTGCCCGCCGCGCAGGCATTGTCGGCCGAGGGCTGGGAGGCTGCAGCCCAGGCGTGGTTGCTGAGCGAACCTGCTTGGGCACGCGTGGACGACCCACACTCCCCGTGGGCCCGACAAGACGGGCTGCGCTTGGGGGCTGGAACTTCGCTGAGTGTGCATCTGACCCACAACGGGCATGACCAGGCCGTGACGCTTAACCAGAAGACCCAAGGCATCTGGAGCCTGCAAGGGGATTGGCTGATGCGAGAGCAGGCAGGCCTGCGCACCCGCCACCTTGCCATTCGCAAAGGTGCCAGCCTGTATCTGCACTGGGATGGAGAACTCCACACCCTCGAAGCATTCGACCCGCTCGCCCAGGCAGCCAGCGACCTTGCCCATCAAGGCGGCCTGACGGCCCCCATGAACGGCAGCATCGTGCGGGTACTGGTCGAGGTGGGTCAGGCGGTAGAGGCAGGTGCCCCGCTGGTGGTGCTGGAGGCCATGAAGATGGAGCACAGCATTCGGGCCCCCAAGGCCACCACGGTCAAAGCCTTGCTGTGCCAGGAAGGCGACATGGTCAGCGAGGGGGCAGCGCTGGTCGAACTGGAACCGTGAAGGCCGTGGGGTCGCGGTGCCTGACGGCCTGCGGCCCTTGCCTCACCGCACGGGCCACGTGGCCTCAGAACGCCCCGTGTACCCGCACTACCACGCCCAGGAACTCACAGCCGGTTTCGCAGAGCACCGTGGGGTAACGGGTGTTCAACGGCTTGAGCATCTTGTCGCCGCCTTCTTCGACCAATTGGCGGAGCACGGGGGCTTTGCCAGGCTGGCGTGCGATCACCAACCTGCCGGGCTCCGCGGGCAACCCAGTATCGACCAGCACGCGCATGCCTTCGGGCACGCTCTTGCCGCTGGCAGCGTTCATCGAGTCGTTTTCCACGGCAAGCCAGAACGCATTGCCGGCAGGCATGTAGTCGGTCTGCTCGTGCACTTCGCTGGTTTCAGGCAACGGGCCCTGCAAGTCCACCCACTTGAGCACCGGAAAGCGAAAGCTCGCATAGAGCAGGGCCTGTGCGGAAACAGGCGGCTTAGTACCGTAGTGGCCAGGTGATTCGCGCATCAGGTCGCGCTCGACCACCATGACCTGGGCCTCCAGAAAGACCAGGCCGAGCTTTTCCAGTTTTTCGTTGATGGTCTCCAACGTGGGACGACGGGTACCGCGAAGCCAGTGCCCTACCCCACCTTGCGTCATGCCCAGGCGCTCGGCCAGTTTCAACTGGCTGAGGTTGTGTTCGCGCTTGTAGCGCTTGAGAAATGCATTCCAATTTTCCATGAGCGGCAACAATACGGACTGTATTGGAAGCAGCAATACACAATCTGAATTATTTATTTGGCGCTAGAAAATACAAATTGACCTATGCTCTGAGTTCATTGTGTTTGACGAGAACCTGGAAGGTATCGCAATGAAACATCCGAAAAACGA